>JBFGKW010000064.1:0-16780 GCA_041576495.1 Aridibacter sp.
ACACCTTGAAGTTTTGATAATACGTCTGCCTGTTCGTCTGTAAGCTGCAGTTTTTTGATTTCCGGAATCCCGGTATTGGACAAGGGGTCCCTAAAAACTTCGGCGGTATAAAACTCCAAAAAGCCTCGTTTAGCGAGTGTGGTCACCGATGAAGCGCTGACGCCGGGTCGCTTTATAAATTCGGCGTGCAAAGTAACGCCGGATTCATTTCTCAGAAGTTCGATTATTGCTTCCTGCTTCATCGTCAACCGCTTGGTTTGACTCAGACCCCTGTACGCAGCAGATAACCGAACGGCTTTTCGTAATCTCGGTTTCACCTTTCTGGCTGCCGGCTTCATTGTCTTGACGACCTGTCCGAGTTTCAGCAGTTCGTTTGTCGCCCGGCTCGTCCGGCTCGCGCCAAACTTCTCCTTTAGCTCCGAAATACCCGTCGCGCCATTTTCTTTAAGAAACTGAAGTAGTTTGAGCCTCTGGGTTTTCCTCCCGACACCTGATGAAAGCTCGGCTAACCCTTGTTCGGTAATTTCGGCAACTTGTTCTGATGTGGCGTTAATTCCCGCCGGTAAGGACGCCTTAAGCATTTCGCCCCAGGACGATGAATAATATCCCGCCGCCCATTGCGTAAGCGAAATTATTTCATCAGTCAACAGCGGCTCGAGGTCTTCGAGCTGATTAAATTCTTTGATTGAAGATTCGTCAAGACCAAGCTCTTTAGTCAGATCATCGTGAAGAGCGACGGCATAGCCGGTAAGTTGGCGGGTGCCGAACGGCACCTGCAACCGGGCTCCGATCTTTATGGCATTGCGGGAGTTTTCAGGAATCGAATAGGTAAAGGTCTGCCGCAGGGGCAACGGTAGTGCAACTTCAACAAATTTCGGCCGCTTGTCTGCGGCGGGAGTTGGTCTGGTTGTGCCTGCGTGCATTAATCTCTTTATAAAAATGTGAATTCCGGGAGTTATGTTATTTATGTTTTGCTCACGCAAAATGATAACCTATTGAAACATTTTCAGGAAAATGAGAGTTACTGCTTTAAGATTAAACTTATGGAGACGTTTTTAGGTCCGGAACGGGAAAAGAAGGGGTTTAACAAGGGCCTTGCGGCAGGGCTGGTGGCGGCCGTTCTTTTCATTTCCGGGCTGATTGGTTTATTCGCGCTGATCCCTCCCGTCGAACACAACAGTGAGGACGTCCTTCAAGGAGCATATTTCGAAGGGTCACCGGAATTTGATGAGTATACAAAGCAGATTATTATTACTACCAATACGGACCGGCTGCAGCAGTCGTTTACGGGACTCGGTTCAATAACGATGCACATTGGCGGAAGGGTATACAACAAGGGTGATAAAGCGCTGAGCGCACTCCAGGTCATGGTAGCTGTCATCGACCCCGAAAGCAACGTTATAAAAGACAAAAAATTTGTGCTGATACCGAATTCGGAATCGGATGTACTGTATCCGGGCACGACGATCCGCGTGACGGTCAATATCGGGGGATTCAGCACAGAGGACGACCGTGCCAACGTCCGCTGGAAGGTGACAGCGATAAAGTTTCTTAACTAGCGCCCAAAAAAGCGGTGTATTTGTTTTGGGCTTTGGGCCCGGCAAATGCTGATCCGGCTGACTTAAGGTTCAACGAAAAACTCTTCAAGCGATTGCTTTACCGGCTGGACCGAAACCAGGTTCCCTCCCAGGCTCCTGACAGACTTGAGAATCCGGTCGATATCTTCCTCCTTCGAGACTTCTAACGTCGCACCGTTAGGCTTCGCCGTCACCTTTATTCCGTTCAAATCAGGTATTCGCTCTTCGCAATTCTCGGCGGTAAGGCCGGTCACATTGATTTCATATAACTGCGTCTCGCCGGTTTTTGTCAAAAGCTCGTGAAGGTTACCCTGCGCGACGAGTTTTCCCTTTCTCAGGATTGCCACGTTATCGCAAAGCGCTTCAATATCAGACAATATATGGGACGACATAAAAACGGTCTTACCCGATTCCCTGAGCTCGGCAATCAACTCCCGGATCTGGCGCCGGCCGATCGGATCAAGGCCGCTCATCGGCTCGTCAAGGAATACGATTTCGGGGTCGTTGAGGAGGCTTTGTGCAATACCCACGCGCTGAAGCATCCCCTTCGAATACTTTCGCAGCTGACGGTCCCAATCTTTTCTATCTAATCCGACGCGGGTCAGCAATTCGTCACTTTTTTGTTTACGCTGTCCGGAGGGGAGACCAAACAGTTCTCCAAAATAATTCATCAGCTCCGATGCCTTCAGGTAATCATAGAAGTAAGGGTTTTCCGGACAATAACCGATCCTCGAATGCATATTGATATCCGACATATCCAGTCCCAGGATTTTTGCCGAACCGGCGGAGGGAAAAATAAGCCGCATCAAGAGTTTTATGGTCGTCGTCTTTCCCGCGCCGTTTCCGCCCAGGAAACCAAAAATCTGCCGGGCCTCGACATTTAAGGTCAAATCGTCAAGCGCACGGATCTTTTTCTTTTTCCAAAAACCTTTTTCGTAATCCTTTGTAAGATTTTTTATTTCGACAATATAGCTCATGGTCAAATCCTATTTAGACAGCGGTAATTTGGTCCGACTTGGGTCTAATTCTACATCGCAGCTTTCATCGTCCAGGAGATAAGGAGCGTTCGTCGGATCGACGATATTTCCTCCGCGGTCGATACGGAACCCCTTTCCGCCGGGCAAAGCAATGCCGTCAAGCATCGAATAAATTTCGCGCCAATTCTTGGCGCAGCGGCCATTTCGGATTTTAAACTCCTTAAGCGCGTTTCGGATCGCATCGCGTTCGTCCTGCGAATCCAATTCGAGAAGGCGGATTTCGGCATTTTCACGGGTCTGAGTATCCTTTGCGTTGCTTAACATCTCCTGATAGATCTGGCGAGCCGTTTGCCGACTGCCTCCTTCCGTCTCCATCCGGGCAGCCATATACCGCATAAATTCAGGAGCGCCGGTAATTTTCGAACCCTTTTCATAAACCTCCGCCGCCTTCTTGTAATTCGTTAATTTCCAATAAATAAAACCGAGGTGCTGATAAAGCCGCCACTGTTCGGGATTGTTCGTTATTCCTTTTTCGGCAATTTTTATTGCCTGTTCAGGATTGATGGCAGGAAGGACGATAGCGCCGTATGAATACACTTCGAAAAACCTGGGATCGAGATCGGTGGCGCTGTTAAGCAGAGGGTACAGCAGCCGCGGGTTAAGCGGTTTAAGGTTTTCGAGATTGATGCCGCCCTTGGATTTCCGCTTAACGATCTTTTCGCCGATATACTGCAGCGACCGCATCCAGTACCAGTCAGCTATCAATCCTTCAAATCCAAACGAATATCCCTTTAATTTTCTCCCCTGGAGAGATAAATCTTCGTCAATATAGCTTTCGGGAATGCCGGGCCGGTTTTGCTCGAGGAATCTGCTCAAACCGAATATTGCCGCGAAACCCAGTGTCACTATGATAAAGCCGGTAAATGTCTGAACCGATTTGTTTTTCATCGCATCCTACTTGAGATTCCGCCGGTTAAAAACAAATACCGTAATCATCAGCAAAATCGAGACGTAAACGAACGTGTAGGCTAACCCGCCGGCGATGCTAACAAGCGGTGGGAAATCACCGTGGGCAGCGTTTGTAACAAACTCAAAGTGCGAAAAATTCGGCAATAGGTAGTAAATCGTTCCGAAGAATACCTTAGCGGCATCGGAACCCAGATTCTCGGCAAAGTCCCTCAGCGAATAACTAAAATGTCCGATCACAAATACGAGGAAAGAAAGTAGCGCGGAAAGCGACGGAGAAGAGAACGAAGAAAATACGATCGCCACGGCGGTGACAATCGTCAACTCGAAAAAGATCAGGATCACCGTCCCCCAGATGGAAAGTGCAAGCCCGCTCCCCCCGACGTATAGAAGGGCAGCCGACACCCCCAAACCCATCACCGAAACATTTACCAGCAGAGTCAGGCAAAGCCCCAAATATTTACCGAGGATAAATTCACCTCGCGATACCGGTTTCGAGAACACGGTGTAAAGCGTCCGCTTTTCGATTTCCTTGGAGACCAGGCCGACCCCGACAAAGATCGCAATAAAAACCCCGAATAAAAGTACCGCGCTCAATCCAAGATTGACTATCGTCCGGGCTTCTTTTCCGGCGGTTAAATCCCCCAGGAAAATCGCGCTGGCCGTAATTATCAGGACAAATACGATCAAATTATATAAAACCCGGTCGCGGACTGCTTCGCGAAACGTATTTCCGGCTATGCTTTGAATTCTTGAAATTCTTCCTGGATCTGTTGGCATTTTTAGGACTTGCAGCTGAAAGCGTAAAGTAACTTTCAGCTATCTTACCAAGAAACTTTATTTTGCGGAATTCGTGTTTTTCGCCGTTTGCCCCATTTTTGGTTTGTCGAGGTATTGGAGGGCCGCATCATTCGGAACGAGCGCCCCCGGTTTTGTGATCGAATCATTTTTCATCGCCAGCCGAAAGGCTTTTTCACTTCGGAATTTTATCAAGTTATACCAGCCGGCAGAGTCTTTTTCATTCAATTTGCGTGCGATCGCCATTTCTTTTTCCGACAGCCCGGATTTCCCATGGGCCTCAAGGAAGGCGGCAAATCGGACCCGTAAAAAGACCGAACGCGGATAGATTCCGACCGATTCGCGCAGGATCGTTTCGCCGGCTTTCCCGTTTCCCGATTTCTCGTATGCCGCGGCCAGATACGAATACGACACGACCGTGCCGAGTCCCAAATCGACTGCCCGTTGCAGGTGGAGAGCCGACTGATCCATCCTTTTTTCCGCGAAGAGGCGAAACCCCTTTGATATATGGGCCGATGCATTCTCGGGATTGAGCGAAAGAGAACGGTCAAAATCCTTCATCGCCATATCGAAGTCTGGTTCGTTTTCGCCGAGATAGACGTAATAGTTGCTTGCCGCGGTGACGGCGGAAAACCCGATCATTGCAATCAGTGTCGCGCACGCCGCGACCAGTGCGGGCCTGTTGAGTAAAAACCGTGAACTTTTATGCCGGTTAACCGAGGTGTTCCTCCTTTCAATTTTTAAGAGCTGATAGATCAAAATCGAAAGAACCATCACAAACACAACGCCGTTTTGCATTAAACGAAATGAAAACGAACTGAACAACGAGCTGATCAAAAACGCAGTCACTCCCGCCAGGCTCCCTAAAAGGACGGGCGAAAATTTGTAATTGTTGAGTTTGAAACATCTGGCGATCCACCCTGCGAAAGACATCATTATCAGAAGAAATATCCCGCCGCCGATAATGCCAAGCTCGGCGAAGATCTGCAGGTATTCGTTGTGGGCACGTTCGACCATATGGTCCTCGGCAATGGAGTTTCCGATGTCATCGGGGAAGAGCTTTGCGAACTGCATCCGTGAACCATTGAATGCGATTCCGTAGTTGTTTGCCCCGACGCCGAGTAAAGCATTTTCGGCGAACATTATTCCGCTGACCTTGGTCGTAAAGACCCGGAAATGGGCGGTTTCGCGTTTGGGCTCTGCCGCGCCCGAAATAAACTCCGCCGTCGAAGGCAGGCTCGATCCGAAAGTAAACGCCACCTGAAATGCCCCGGTCAGCAATATCCAGCAAAATGCCGAAACCAAAACCCTGTTTCGAAACGATTTGTTTGAGAAAAAATATGCTGCGGTAAAGCAAAAAATGAAGCTGCAGACTCCGGCGAGAAATGCACCCCTGCCAAGCGAAAGCATAACCGCGATCCACGAAATCGCGCCGGCCAGAAGGAAAAACAGGTACCTCGCGGGCTGCTTCCAGTATACGGAAATGATCCAGATAAGCGGCGCTATCGTGACCAGAAGTTCCGCGTATTTGGCATATCGGATACGGGGATGCTGAACATCGGTTTCGATGCCGGTTACGGTAATCAGGTCAAACCCATTGTTAAACAGGAGTATCAACGATGTGAATATGAATACCGTAAAGATCGGCCCCAGATTTCTTTTATGCTGCAAGTAGACGAACAGTGCTGCGGTCAAAATCAAATAGATCGCCCAGGTGAGCGTATGATGTGCGACGGCCCGCCACGAAACTGCCCAAAAAACACTAAGGGCGCTAAAGGCGATAAATGCCGCACATAAAATCAAGATGCGCCGAAGCGGCTGAACGATCAAATATGACCCGCATTCAGTTTGTCGGTCAAGATATAAGAACTTTCCGAAAAGAATCAAAATCAATCCGGAAAGCAGAATTTCAACCCTCCAATGCTGTCCGCTGAATGTGCCGGGTTCGGGAAGCCTGATCAGGATTATGACCAGAATCAGAGAAACCGCCAGCGAAAGCAAAACGTGATTTTGCTTTTCTGACAGCCGGGTTTTGATAAATTTGATTATTCCGCTCATTTCGTGTAACGGGGAGTTAACGCGTTAAACAAAAAAACGGAGCGGTAAGAATACCGCTCCGTGTTATCAATTAAACTAAAGGGTCTGATTAGTTGTTCAGCGGCGAACCACCGGATGCTGTACCCGTTCCCAAGGTAATGGATGATGGGTTGGCAGCTCCAGATGAAATTACGCCTTCGGTGGCGATACTAAAGTCACGCGTCCCGGTCGCGGTAATTCCAGAATTCGTTACCGGTTTGGCAACAACTGCAAAAGTTGCAGGGTTACCACCACTGGCATCCTGTTTGCTCATCGTGAAGGCATATCCGCTCTTTGTTCCCGATCCGAGAACCGAGTCGATAAGGCCAGGCGTTGTAAGTGTTGCTAACGTATCTGCATAGTTTCCGGCGCCTTGTGTGGCTTGGAATGTCATTTGAGCACCGTGAACGGTTCTTAATGACGAAATAGCCGAACCTTCATTTGCTGAACGACGGGCGGCCAACAAATTTGGAATAGCGATAGCGGCAATAATGCCGATGATTACAACAACGATTAACAGTTCTATAAGCGAGAAACCTTTTTGATTTTTCATTTTAATTTTCACAATCTCCTAGATATTTAATAAGTCTTTTTTTCTACCTCATTACTCAGGCACCCTTTCTATAACAACCTTCGTGCCAAACTCGGGAAGACTAGCGTAAATGGTGCAAATAAACTATTTATGGGCAGTGACGCGGTTCTGTTTTTTGAGAATCGCATCTAATCAGCCCGGTTTTAACAGAATTCGGTAGCAAAAAAGTGACGAATATTGTCAGAAAGCGCTGTTCTGGCAGTATTCGCGGCTGTTGGGATCCGAACAGAAAAAAGGCAGGTAAGTCACCTGCCTTTCGAAATCTCGACTCTGAATTAGATTAATCATCATCGATCGGGATACCGTTGATCACAAGACGGTTTGAACTGCTGGTTGCATCCGGCGGATTGTTCTGGCCGGCGGTGTTTTCATATATTACAGAAGATTCATTGGTATAAAAGTTTTTGTTACCGGTAGCGGTCGGAATCGTACCGAACACTGCCGCTATCCCGTATGCGTCAAAAACCGGGGGGTCGTTTCCGGCAGCCGCTGTGGGCACGACGGTAAATTGGAATCCGCTTTTGACGCCGGATCTGACCTGGTTGTCGATGATGCCCGCATTGAACAATTGGTTAAAAGTCCCGTAGCTGCCAGCGCCGTCGCTCGTCTTATATGTATGCTGGGCATTGATAATGACACGCAGGGTTGTAATCGCCGAGGCATCATTGGCCCTTCGTCTGGCCGCTAAAAGTTGGGGAACCGCAATCGACGTGATAATACCGACAATCACGATTACTACGAGCATTTCAACGAGGGAGAATCCTTTTTCTTTCATTTTCAAAATCCTTTTCTGTGCAATTATCAACACAATCTCACGGTCTCTAACGCAATCGTTATGCCACGGAGTGTTGCCCGGACGGCGCCATGGACCGGTTTGATAACCCCACTTAATCGGCCGATCCTCTCATCTGGGCCGATAGCGAACGTATATTGTGTTTGTCGAGGAGGTGGCGTACCGATCTTACCGGCATCTTGAGGAGTTCGGCTGCCTGAGTTTGATTGCCGCCGCATCGTTTGAGCGCTTCGATAACATAGGTCTTTTCAAGATTGCCGAGATGGCTCGAAAGATTTATTCCGTCTTCCGGCAGGTCAAATTCCGCTTCAATCCGAATCGGGTTGTAACTGGTTATATTGTCGGGCAGTCGTTCGGGCTGTATCTCATCGCCGCGTTCGAGCGCAACCGCTCTTTCAATTGTGTGTTCGAGTTCGCGCACATTCCCGTGCCACGAATAAGCCTCAAGCAACTGGAGAGATTTTGGCGAAATTGTAAGGCTCTTGCCGGTCCGTTTGCAAAACTTATCGATAAAATGGTCAACGAGTTCGGCGATGTCTTCATTTCGTTCGCGCAGCGGGGGGAGTGATATCGGGATTACAGATACCCTGTAAAATAAATCTTCTCGAAAGCTTCCGTCTTCGGTCATTTGCTTCAGGTTCCGGTTGGTGGCGGCAATAACCCGTGAATCGAATGTCAATTCTTCATGCGATCCGACCGGCCGGACCTTTCTTTCCTGCAGCACTCTCAGCAGCTTGACCTGCATCGAGGTCGACATTTCACCAATTTCGTCCAGAAATATCGTCCCCTCGTGAGCCGCTTCAAAAAGGCCCTTGCGGTTTGAATTCGCGCCGGTGAATGCGCCCTTTATGTAACCGAACAATTCCGATTCAAGCAGCGTTTCGGTAAAGGCTCCGCAGTTTATCGAAACGAACGGTTTTTCAGCCCTCGGCGAGAGATCGTGAATGGCGCGTGCAACGAGTTCTTTTCCGGTTCCGCTTTCTCCCGATACGAGTACAGTCGACTCGACCTCAGCTACGGTTTCGATCATTTGGAAGATTGCCTGCATTTTATCCGAATGACCGATAATGTTCTTGACGCTGCCTCGTTCCCGCTGTGCGCGCTTAAATGCCCGGTTTTCAGATACCAACTCCTGTTTTTCGAGAATCTTTTTAACCAGGACTTTTAATTCTTCGACGTCAAACGGTTTTTGAATAAAATCGTCAGCGCCTAGGATAAAGGCTTCGCGCGCAGTATCGACCGTCGCAAAGGCCGTCATCAGAATCACTCCGACATCCGGAATAACAGCGCGTGTTTCACGCAGCAGCGAAATTCCGTCCATGTCCGGCATCCGTACATCCGAAATTATGACATCCGCAGGCTGTTCATCGAGCAGCGAAAGAGCTTCTCGTCCGTTTTTAGCTATCCGGATATTGTGTCCGCTTTCTTCGAAAACAAGACTCAGGAGCTGCCGGTAACTTTGTTCATCATCAACTATTAATATATTGGCCATTTTTCTAAAGGGATTTGTCTAAATCTGCCGAGTAACGAGTCATCACGAGTTACACGATGTGGGTAACGGTTCCAACTCAGAATTCAAACCTAAGAGGATACCGATTCTTCCTCCTTGACTACATTTAAGTATTCGCCCAGGTTGGTATTGCCGAACTCCGGACTCAGCGAATCCTCAATGTCGGAAACAGGGGCATTTCTCATATAATTTGTCGGAAGCTGAATTCGAATATCCGTCCCGTGCTTCTCTTTGCTGGTCACATTTATCGTCCCGTTATGATCCCGGACACTTTGATATACGATCGAGAGCCCCAAACCCGTCCCTCCGGTCGTAGATTTGGAAAAGGGTTCAAACAGCTGCTCGACCTGACTTGGGGCCATTCCGCATCCGGTATCCGAAAAAATGATTGATATCTGATTTTGATTCACTCTATTGAGTGATACCGTCAATTTGCCCCCATCCGGCATTGATTGAACAGCGTTTCGTGCCAGATTCCAAAAAATCTGTTTGAGCTGGGATTCATCCGCGGAGATCAAAACCGGCCCATCCGGCAATCTCGCCGCCAGATGGTGATTTTGATTGATATCGGGACTGTGGCGCATAAGCGTAATCATATCCTCGATAGGCCGCCGGACATCGATTTCGGAAAACTTGCTGGCTTTCGGGCGGGCGTATTTAAGGAAGTTCGTAATTATTTCGTTGAGCCGGTCAGACTCGCGAAGAATGATCTCCATTATGTTAGCCTGGGCAGTATCCTTCGCAGCTTTGGATTCGAGAAGCTGTATGGCACCCCTCATCGCGCCGAGCGGATTGCGTATTTCGTGCGCCAGTCCGGCCGCAACGCGGCCAACTGCCGCAAGCCTGTCTTTTCTTCTGACGCTTTCTTCCATCGAACGGATATCCGTTAAGTCCTGAAATGTCAGGATCAGCCCGGTTGTTCCGCCGGATTCAGAGTAGAGCGGGGATATGCTGTATCCAAGCTGCATTACGAATCCCTCAGGTGTTGTAAACCCGATCTCGAATCTCTGTTGGAATTCCGTGTTATCACTCAGGGCATTCGTTATTTCGCGTCGAATGTCCCCGAACAAGGTATAAATCGAGGTCCCTCTGACCGCTTCGGCACGGTAACCGGTAATCTCCTCGGCCGTTCGATTAAAGGTATAGATTCTGCCTTCGAGGTCGATTGTCACGAGGCCTGACCGTATTGATTCGACGATTCTCTCGTGAAGCACCCGGAGGTTGGCGAGGGTTCTCGTAGTTTCTTCGAGCTCCTTGCTGGATGCGTATCGCTCCGCGAGGCGAGCGGACAGAAGGCCGACAACAAGGAATGCGACGCTGTGGAAAGCGACAATTTGAACGATCTTCGATATTTCCGAAGTCGTCGCAAACGACTGTATTACCGAGGTATAGGCGGCCAGAGAAACAAGAGCAAAAAGAACGACGCAGAGCCCCGCAACTGCCAGCATCGCACTCTTGTCTAAAAAGATACTCGCGACGCTGATCAATACGATATAGAGCGAAACATAGGGCGAAGTAACATCGCCGGTTCGCCAGACCAGCCAGGTAATCAAAAAGACGTCGACCAAGAATTGAATTCGGATCTGCCATTGATATCCCGTACTCAGCCGAAGCAGGAAAAAATAGACGATGGTCAATCCGACCGAAATTAAGAAAACGAGAAACAGCCCACGGGGAAAATCCTCGTAAGACAGCTTGAGATGCTCGCTATTCCAAACCCAGCTCGCAACGAGCAGCAAAAATATCGTTAACAGGCGCCCGATGATAAGGGTCTGTATTCGCTGCGAGAGTTTTTCGTCCGCGGGAAAGTGTGTTTCGTCAGCTACCATCAATTACCGAGATTACTTCCATTTAACCTGGTTCTCCGATTCCGTAAAACTTTTGGTTAAATGATTTGGAAAATGATTTTAGTCAACATCCCGGGGGACTAGCGCAAGATTTGCGGCTGGGATGTAGTTATAAAGCCAAAAAGGTTAGATTTTTTCGCCGTAACCGGCCTGGAATCGAAAATTTTAGCGGCGCCGCGCTCGTCGGTTAACCGCGATTTACACAGTTAAGGTAACATTAAACGGCACTTCAAATCCAGTAAAATAAACCCTCAAATCGATTCGCAGGCAGAACCGGCGGCCGGGATGATGACCCCGGACCGCGCGAAAAGAGGTATTTAAAGAATCCGTATCTTGGATGACTGTGACGACACCGGCCGAATTGATCTTCCATTGCAGGATAAAATCACCGATTGTTTAGTGCAGGAAAACGACTACCCACCGCTGACTATGAGTTTTGCGGCCTCCAGGAGGTTTTCGGCGACGATATCGGGTTTCCGTTCGAGTAAAAGAGCGTGCTCCTTTCCATAGCCGGTGCAAACAAGGGCCGTTTTCGTAGCAGCGTTAAACCCCATCCCGATGTCGAGTTTCTTGTCGCCAATCGTCCAACTATTACCCAAGTCTACATCGAAGTTTTTGATTGCCTCTTCGATCATTCCGGTACTTGGCTTTCGGCAACGACATCCGTCGTCCGGAAAATGCGGACAATAATGAAACGATTCAATGCTCAATCCGGCCTTGTTAAGATCGCCTTGAATCTTGGCGTGAATGGCGGCGATCGCCGAAGCGCCAAAATATCCGCGAGCGACTCCCGATTGGTTGGTCGTGACAAAAAACACGAAGCCCGCCTTGCTGAGCAGGCGCAGCGCCTCAATGGTGAAAGGAAAAAGGACTGCCTCATCTGCTTTTGACAGAAAATCGACTTCTTCAATTATCGTACCGTCCCGGTCGAGAAATATCGCTTTTTTCATATAAGTTAATTCAATAAATCCGCAGCTTTTTGGAACACGAAATCCGGTGTGATCCTAGTCATACACCGGTGATCGATCGGGCAATCCCGCAGCATGCAGGGCGAACAATCGACGTCGTCCCTGACGATTATTTCCGAAATCCAGGGCCGTGTCGTTATTGGATTTGTCGGGCCAAACAGCGTGAGCGTCTTGGTGCCGACCGCCGACGAAACGTGAGCCAATCCCATGTCGTTAGAGACCAAAAGATCGGAAATAGCTAAAATCGCCACCGCTTCCGCCAGATTTGTTTTGCCGGTCAGTATTTTCGGCTTCAGTTTCGAGCGATCCTCGACTTCATTTGAGATTTCCAATTCGTCTTTTGAACCGATTAGTATTACTTCCGCGTTTAATTCATCTTGAAGCCGGTCACAGAGTCCGGAAAAATTTCGAGCCGGCCAACGTTTGGCACGCGAGTTTGCCGAGCCGACACCGAGGGCTACCGTTGGCTTTGATAAATCGACTCCGATCCTCTCCAGCATCTGGCGGGCTTCGACTCTCCTTTGATCCGACACGGTCAGGTCAAACCTCGGCACACTGTTTGCTCCAGTAAGCGTCCCGTGAACGTCCCTTTCTACCTCGCCAATCAGGTGGAGATAGTAAAAAACCTGGTGCTTTTCATTTTTCCACTTCGGCATATCGACAGGGTTTGTAAGTAAGAAACTTCGTGCTTCGTTCTTAAAACCATAACTCTTGCGGACCCGTCCGAGTTTTGACAACAGAGCCGTATGAAATGAATTAGTAAATAGTATCGCGACATCAAACTTTCGGAGTCTCCAGTTTCTGGCTTCCCGGTACAACGTTTTCAGGCTCCCGCCTGATTGTTCGATTGGAATAATTTGATCAATAAAATCGGAATCGCGAAAAATAGCTTCGGACCAACTTCGCGTATGCAGCGAAATTTTTGCTTCGGGAAAAATTCGGCGGAGTTCGCGCATTGCGGGTATCGTCATTACTGCATCGCCAATCCAATTTGTACCCCGCACCACGATTTTCATTTGATTGCTGGTTAGTTAAAATTAAAACTCTGGTTTAGGCAAGCAGTCTTTTCAGCCCCTCTTCAATACCGATCACGGGTTTCCAGTCGAGTTCAGTTTTTATCAACTTCAAATCGGAAACGTAATTCATAGGAACCGGATCGGGCAGCGGATTTTCATCATCGATCATCATCTGGTATCCCGAAATCTCGGATAATTTGTCAACCAACCCGCGTAGGTTTATCGCATTTTCGCGGCCGCCACCGAGATTGTAGAGACCGTGCCGGATGACCGATTCCGTAAATGAACTACAAGCTCTCGAAAAATCCTCAACGTGCAGCAGGTCCCTGACGGGCCTGCCGTTTGCCGGAAGCCCGATCGATTCACCACTGTACAACGCCTCGACATAGTGAGTCACAAAATTGGGATTGTTGCCCGGGCTGGACGGCGCGTATACGGTTGACAACCTAAAAATACAAGATCGAAACCTGTTCCTGTGCGCATAGAACGCGACATACTTCTCAGCTATGAGTTTTGACCATTCGAGCGCTGATTGTCCGGAATACAGGGTTTGACAGGATTCCGGAACTTCGGCGAAATTGTCCGCAAACCTGCCGTAAACGTCCTTTGTTGAGGCAAAGATAAAGGCCGCATCCGGTCGAATCGAACGAAGCAGATTGACCGTTCCCTCAACATTGTTTAAAAAAACCTCTTCCGCCGAACGGGTCGATTTATCGAGTTGGGCCGCAAGGTGGATTACAACGTCATAATCTCCCGCTTTCTGGACGTCCTGAAGGTTTAGCAAATCTAGATTTGACCGCCGCGAAAAGTCATCCGCATTAAAAAAGCCCCGGACGTGCGTCCCTAAAAAACCGCTGCCGCCTGTGACAAGGATTTTCATATTCTCCCAAATTCTGCAAAGTTCTGAACTGATTCCGCTTCGTCGGTGACGATCCGCGAATCGCACTCCAAAAGGTCGGTTTGACCGGACGGATTAAAAATCATTTCTCCGTCGTTTGGCCGAATCGCAACTATCAGGATATCAAGTTCGTTCCAAACGTTCGTATTTTCCGATCGCAATTACAACGCCGATTGCGGCCAACGCCAAGATAAGTCGCCGCTTGAATTCCGGTGTCAGATCAGAAATTAAGCTCATTGTTTCGCCGGACACATTTCCGGAATGGTATTTAAATGGTTTCGGAGATTTTTCCGAACCGGCAACGTAAACCGTTTCCCCGGAAGAACCAGAGGAAAAGTATTGATTCCATGGAACGTATCGGAGATTCGGTGTGATGGCAACCGATTGCGCCTTTTTTACTAGACACAACGCGTTAAAACTTTATAAACTTTAAATGGCCCGCGCAACCAAGAATTTCCGTCCTTCAGGATATCTTTCGATTAAAAAATGCAAAATCGAGTTAGAATTCGAAAAAAACATGCTCCGTATCCGCGTTCCAACGTAAGAAAGAGAATTTCAAACGGGACGGGCCAAAAGCGTTCCCGGACGCGGCGCGTCTTAAGGTTTATTTTCAACCCGCTTAGCTTTGCCCTTTCGTCACTAGTGTTCTTGGCCGTTTTCCTGGTAGCGACGTACTACTGGTTCGAGTTTTCGGACAAAATCGACTTGCTTTTGGCCGGGAAGGTCTTTACACAGACGGCAGGGATCTATTCGGGACCCAAATCCCTGAAAAAGGGCGAAAAAATAAATAAGCAGGAACTGGTAGCTTACCTCAAATCGGCAGGATATATCGAAAAAGACCAAAAAGCAGATGAGGCCCGAAGCAGATTTTCGATCGAAGCCAATTCGGTAAAAATTGAACCCGGATACACGGCGCTGGTTGACGGGATGCGAAACTACCGGAACTTAAAAGTCGACTTTGGAAAAACGGGTGGCACGGTTCTATCGATTGTCGATGAAGATTCCGGTGAGGAACTGAAACGCACGGCTCTTGAACCGGAGCTGCTCAATTCGATCGCCGGCGAAGGTGACGGCAGAAGAAAGGTGGTTACCTTCCGGGATTTACCCGTCAATCTTATAAATGCCATTACGGTTACAGAAGACAGGGCGTTTTTTGAACACTACGGTGTCAATTTTCGCGGAATTGCCCGCGCTCTCTGGCGGCGTTATGATGGTGAGGCTCAGAATTCTCCGCTCGAAAATCAGGGCGGCTCATCGATTACCCAGCAACTCGTAAAGAATCTTTTGCTTTCACCCGAACGGAGTTATGAACGGAAAGCGAAAGAAGCCTATATGTCGATAATATTGGAAACCCGTGTTTCCAAGAAAGAGATTTTTACCCTTTACGCCAATCAAATTTATTTGGGGCAAAACACCGGGATTTCCATTTATGGAGTTGGCGAAGCGGCCAACATTTATTTCGGCAAGGACGTTTCGGCGCTGACACTCCCGGAAGCTGCGTTTATCGCCGGAATTATCCGTAGCCCAAACCGTTATAATCCATACAAGAATCCGAAGCGTGTCAGGATGCGCCGAAACCAGGTTCTCGATTCAATGGCCGAAGCGAAGGTCATCTCTCCAAAACAGGCACAGGAAGCGAAGGAAAGCGAGCTTAAATTAAACGATAATATCGATCGGAAGGATCTTCAGGGGATGCAGTACTTTTCACAGTATGCAGTCGATCAGGTTCCCAAAATAGTTAATGATCCTGAGGCGCTTCAGCATCTCAGGGTTTATACGACGATCGATCCTGACTTACAGAGAATCGCCCATCGCGTGGTTGCGAGGCGTCTTGCCAAGCTGGAAAAGTATTACAAAGAAGACCGGAGGGGGCAGTTGAACGCCGCATTGGTGGCGATTAAGCCCAAAACGGGCGAGATTGTAGCCATGATCGGCGGTAAAGACTATCTTTCAAATCAATTCAATCGGGCGGCGGATGCAAAACGGCAGCCCGGTTCGGTATTCAAGCCGTTTGTTTACGCAACCGCCCTTGATACGGCGTATCAGCCAAATTCACGTGTGCTGACGCCGGCGACCATATTTAAGGACGAAAAAAAGGTGTTTACCTTTAGTCAGGATACGTACTCGCCCAATAACTACGGCGACTTCTTTTCAAACACAGACATTACGCTGCGCGACGCACTTATCAAAAGTAAAAACGTGATAACGGTTGAGATCGCGATGGAGCTAAACGTCGGCAAGGTAATGAACCTTGCTCACAGAGCCGGTCTGCCGAAGGTCGACCGCGCTTTTCCATCGATGGCGCTCGGTACCAGTGAGGCGACTCCGCTAGAAATGGCCTCGGCGTACACGGTTTTTGCGAACATGGGTGAAGGTGCTTCTGCAATTGCGATCAACCGGGTGACAACCGGTGATGGCAGAACGGTGGTGGCACCGACAACTGAAAAGCGGAGCGTGCTCCGGCCCGATGTCGCGTACATCATGAATGACATGATGAAAGACGTTATTAACAAGGGTACCGCTGCGCAGGCAAAAGCGTGGGGCTTTACAAACGTTCCGGGTAAGCGCGGTTATGCCGGGAAAACAGGAACCTCTCGGGACGGTTGGTTTGCCGGGTTTACGCCCGATCTTGTCTGCGTCGTCTATGTCGGTTTTGATGACGGTTCCGACCTGAACCTCAAGGGTTCGGATTCGGCGATGCCGATTTGGGCCGAGTTTATGCAGGAAGCATTAAGTTTATACCCCGAATTAAACGGCGACTG
>JBFGKW010000065.1:0-16518 GCA_041576495.1 Aridibacter sp.
ACGTTTAACACCTGGAGCTCTTCCGGATAAGATGCGTAGCGGCGGGGCATTCCCTGGTATCCGAGTATGAACTGAGGGAAAAACGTCAGGTTAAAACCAATAAAGACGAGCATCGCCGAAATCCTTCCCCAAAATTCGGAATACATTTTTCCCGTCATCTTCGGCCACCAGTAATGGAGTCCGCCGAGATAAGCGATGACCTGTCCGCCGACCATCACGTAATGGAAATGGGCGACGATAAAATAGGTGTCGGTCAAATGAACCGTCAGGCCGATCGAACCGAGGAAAAGCCCGGTCAAACCGCCGATCAAAAACAATCCCATAAATCCGAGCGCGTAGAGCATCGGCGTATCATAGGAGATCGATCCCTTATAAAGCGTCGCGGTCCAGTTAAACATTTTGATCGCCGAGGGTACCGCCACAACCATCGTCAAAAACGAAAAAACCAGCCCGGCGTAGATCGATTGGCCGCTGACAAACATATGATGGCCCCAGACGAGGAATCCGAAGACGGCAATGGCGATCGATGAAAAAGCGATAAACTCGTAACCGAAGATCTTCTTTCTCGCGAAATTCGAGATCAGTTCGGATACAACGCCCATCCCCGGCAGGATCATAATGTAGACCGCCGGATGCGAGTAAAACCAGAACATGTGCTGGAATAAGATCGGATCCCCTCCGTAGGCGGGATCAAAAATCCCGACCTGAGTAAATCTCTCGATTGCCAGCAACAGAACCGTTATCGCGATCACCGGAGTGCCGAGCATCATCACCAGGCTGGTCGCATAATGCGCCCAGACAAAGAGCGGCATCCTGAACCAGGTCATCCCAGGCGCGCGCATCGTATGAACCGTAACGATAAAGTTGAGACCGGTCAGGATCGATGAAAAGCCGTTTATAAACACTCCCAGGCCGACCGCCATGACATACGAATTGGAAAAGGTCGTGCTGTACGGGGTGTAGAACGTCCAGCCCGTGTCAACCCCGCCCTGCAACAGTGCGTAGAGCACAAACGCACCCGCAATCCAATAAATATAAAGGCTCAACAGGTTTATTCTCGGAAACGCCAGATCCTTGGCGCCAATCATGATCGGGATCAGGAAATTACCAAGTATCGCCGGAATCGCAGGAATCAAAAAGAGAAAAATCATTATGATTCCGTGCTGCGTAAACACCTTGTTGTAGGTACCGGATTCAAGCAGGTCGCTGGCCGGCGTCAGCAGTTCGAGGCGAATCGTCGCGGCATAAAGTCCGCCGATAAAAAAGAAAAACGAAACGCTGATCAAATACATGATCGCAATGCGTTTGTGATCTTTTGTCAGAAGCCAGGATCTGAGGCTGAAACCGTTGGTCAAATAATTGACCTTGGGTTCAGCGCCGGCACCCTCTAAATTCATTGCATCTGCATTGTCCATAACTACTTACCTTCTGTTTTACCTGCTTTTTCGGCCGTCGGCGTCATTTGATCGGCCGCGGGTGTGACCGTGCCCCCTGTATCGCCGCTAAGTGATTTGATATAAGCGACGAGCGAGACCAACTGTTCTTCTGTCACCTGTCCCTTAAAAGTAGGCATTATAGGCTGATAACCCTCAACCACCTGACCGCCGGGATTTAAGATCGAGTTTCTGATGTATTCATCGTCAGCGACAACCGTGTTTCCGCCGACAAGCTTGACTTCCTTGTTATATATACCTTCGAGCTTCGCCCCCCGCTGGTTATCGCCGCCGGCGTGGCACGATGCGCAGCCGAGCTTATTGGTAAACAAATCCTCTCCGGCCTGAACCGGGGTCTGGTCAGAAACATTTCCGGCAAGCCAATTGTCAAAATCCTTTTGTTCGAGGACATAGACCCAGCCGCCCATACCGGAATGGTTCAACCCGCAATACTCAGCGCAATAAAGACGATATTTTCCGGGCTTGGTAGCTTCAAACCACATCGTCGTGTAGCGGCCGGGAACAGCGTCCGCTTTGGTCCGGAATGCCGGAATAAAGAAATCGTGAAGGGTATCTTCGGTGGTCAGCGTAATTTTCACCTTGCGGCCCACCGGAACGTGCAGTTCGTTGATCTCCCGCTGGCCCGATGAATGCTGAATCTTCCACATCCATTGTTTGCCGACTACATAAACTTCCATCGCGTCAGTGGGAGCCGTGTATTGATTGTAATAAACAACCGCGCCGCCGAGGAAAATCGTCATCGAAATTACAAATGGTATGAACGACCAGAACAACTCAAGCGGGATGGATCCGTGAATTTCATCGGGCGTGGCGAATTTTTCGGTTTCACGGTATTTGATGGCGAAATAGAAAATCGCGGTGACGATACCGACGGTAAAAAACACGCTGATCGCGATCAGATAAAAGTACAAATAGTCTACCTGCCAGGCAAAAGTAGAAGCCTGTTCGGGAAATAATGGTACCCACGTAGTATCTTGCATAATTCTGTATTAGCCGGCGGCGGTTTCGGCATCACAATCCGCCATCCGCTCAACCCGATTTTTTATTTCTGCGCCAGAATACGAAAAACATCGTTCCAAGTCCCAGCAAAGTCGCTAGCGCCATCGCCCGTAAAACGTTTAAAATCGCAAAACCGTAACGTCCCGTTGAAGGATCATAATGATAACAATACAAATAGAGCTGCTCGGCAGGGTTTCCGATTCGATTTTCCGACGATTCCATCAGGCTGAACTTAATATCCTTCGGAGAATAATCGATCCCGTAGAGATATCTCGACAATTTGCCTTCCGGCGTCGCGATCATTATCCCGCCCGCATGGGCAAACTGATTGGTTTTCTCATCAAACGAATAGTTAAACCCGACCGCCTTTGTGACCCTGTCAATTTCACTCTGCTCACCCGTCAGAAAATGCCAACCGTCCTTGGTGTGGGGGCGGTTATACCGCTCGAGATAACCCGCTTTTTTGTTTTTCGCCAAATCCGGTATGTCGTTCTCGCGTCCGTCAAAACTGATTGCGACGACATCGAATTCCCTGCCGGCATCAAAAGAAAGCGCTTTTAACGAACCGGTCAGGCCGTTTAATACCTCATTACAAAGCATTGGACATTCGTAATAAACCAGGGCCAGAATTACGGGCTTGTCTTTTCCAAAGTATTCGCCCAGCTTTACTTCCTTTCCGGTTGAATCCTTAAATATCGCGTTCAACGGAAGCTGCCCGTTCAAGTTCTGATCGATTCCGACGTTCAGCAGCGTTTTTGGAATTCCATTGCTCGTCGTCTGGCTTGGATCGTATTTTCTGGGCGAATAAAGCGGCGAATTATAATGCTCTGTTTTTTGAGCAACGACGAAACCCGCCGAAAACGCAAAAACAAACAAAATCGCGAAAAGTTTCAGCCTCAAACTTCTCAAAACCGCCGAATTTCTCTTCATTTTCATTACCACACCCAACCCGACCAAACTATCTGATCTTTTCCGAAGCCTTTCGTCCGGCACTCGATCCGGAAACATATGACGTCACATTGTTAAGGGCATCTTGGCCTTCGGCCGCCTCGACCGCCTTGACACTGCCCTCTTTCAGGAGCCTTGCCTTGGCTTCGTCGATCGGAATCGCAATGACCGTTTTGCCGTCCGCCCCTTTTTCACCGTTTTCCCAGATTTCCTGATACTGCTTCTGAAGCACGTTCCACTCAGCCTGCGGCTCCCTTAGTTCGAGACCAATCCGGCCGTCTTTGGTGTCAACCCCGAAACCGGGCGCCGATTGAAGGCGTGGTTCGGGCGGAAGGTTCTCTTCTGCGTTCATACCCATCGGGTTTTTTATATCCGCTTCTTCCGCCTGCGGAGCCAGAATCTTGTACTGCAGGATCCACATCAGTCCGAAGGTGACGACGATCAATAGAAACAAGCCGATTCCGAAATAGATTATGCCTCGAAAATTGATGACGTCTTCTTCGTAAGGCTTATCCGGATTCACTTCTACATCTTGATGCTTTGACATAATTTTCTAACCACCGGTTATCGCGAGGAAAACCAAAACTAGTGTCCCTTGCCGTGTTTGATCGCGTTCTCAAAAAACGGATCACGGTAAGGAACAAGCGGCCGGTTCTTGTACTCGCGGAAAAACCACCACAACCAAATCCCGCCGATCGCTATCGGACCGACAAAGTCCCATGGAGTGAGCCTGAACGCCGCTTCAAGAGCTCCCTGCGGTTCGCCGACCATCGGACTCGGTCCGATGATATAGAACATATCTACAATCCTCATAAACAAAATGAAGATCGCCACCGCAGCCAGCCACTTCGCCCTCCGCTTGAAATCCTGCATCAGCAGAATCAAAAAGGGAAACGCGAAATGAAACAGAATCAGAAACAAGCCGATCGCGCCCCAAGTGCCTTTAGACCGGACCACGTAAAAAGGGGTTTCTTCGGTCAAATTCCCGGACCAAATGATCAGGTATTGCGAAAAGTTAAAATACGCCCAGATCATTACCAGCGCGAGCATCAGCTTGCCGATGTCGTGAAAATGCCTTTTGCCCAAAACCCTGTCAAGCGGCGCTTTATCCGCAAGAAAAGCGAGCACCGCGACCGAAAAACAAAAACAGCTGAGGGCCCAGCCGGCGACGAAAAGAAAACCCCACATCGTCGAGAACCAGTGCGGTTCGAGTGTCATCATCCAGTCAACCGAAGCGAACGAAATCACGAGCACATAAACGACCAATGCCGGACCGGCAAGACGCGTCGCAGCTCCAAGATAAACCGCGGATGCTTCATAATCCAGGGATTCATCCTGCTGTCGGGACCATTTATTCAGCAGGTAGGCGATCAGTCCGAATATGACAAAGTATAAAACGGCTCGCGCGATCCACCACTCCGGCTCCATATACCAGCCCCGCTTGCTGACAAACGGATCGGTGCCCGCCGCCTGGAGATGGGTCCAGTCATAAAGTTTGAACATTCCTACCGCGATCGGGACAAAAAGCAGCGCCAGCAGCGGAATCGTCCGCGAGCAGGCTTCGACGACTCTTCTGATCACAACCCCCCACGCTCCGCCCGTGAGATACTGGAGAAGAAGAATTCCGAGACCCCCGATTCCGATGCCGGCCCAAAAAATGAAGCCCAGCAGCCAGCCGCGAAGAGCGGTTTCAGGATTGAAATAACAGCCGACCGCCCAGACAAGCAAGCCTACTCCGCCGACGCCGAGCGCCAGGGTCTGGAAACGGTCAATTGCCTCAGGAGCCTTAAAAGTGTCGTTTATATTCACTCTTTACCTCCGTTTGAACTGCCGTTTTTGGGCGCTTCGTCTTTCTTGGTTTTATCATCGGTAGTCTTGTTGTCAGTTTTCGCCGCGTCGGTCGTTTCCGCCCCGGAAGTTTGATCCGGGTTTTGGCTGAGCTGAAGCGTCCGGATATGGGCCACGATCGCCCAACGGTCAGCGACCGGGATTTGGGCCGCATAACTGTTCATCTTGCCCCACCCGTTTGTAATTACGTCAAAAAAGTGGCCGACCGGTGCATTCCGGAGGCGGTCATCATGATATGTCGACGGTTTCGGATATCCGCGGCGGACGACCATCCCGTCTCCCTTTCCGACCGGGCCGTGACAGACGATACAGTAAATTTTGTAGCGCTCTTCGCCGCGGTCGAGCAATTCCCGCGTAAGCGGGAGCGGAATGTAGTCAATATCATTCGGGAAACTGGATACCAGCGTGTTGCCGCTCGAATCGGTCGTGGTTTCGACCTGAATATTCGGATCGGCATTTTCTTTTTTGCCCGTATGAAGGGCTTTATTCTCATTGAGCTGTCCGCGCGCAACTGTCCCTTCGGGAAAATCCCTCATCACCTTGCCGTCGCTGAAATAGTCGCTGGATTTGTACGATTTATAGCTCGGCTGATCCTGCATGTCGTAACGGCAGCCGGCGGCCAAAGAAAAAGTTAATAGGCAAAAGGCAAAAACAAACATTCGCCTGAAATTTTTCGATCTTCGGTTGGTAATTTTTAATTCCGCTTGGGGTTTATTCATCGACGTCAAAAACCTCCTGCGGATTCAGGCTTTTCATAAATTCTCTGGTCTTTTCGTAATCAAAATTCACGTCATCGGACTCGATCAGGAGAAAAAACTTTTCACGCGATGCCAGGCTGAATCGCGGTACGTTAAATACCGGATGATAGGGCTTCGGCAGTCCGTTGAGAAACAGCATTCCCAAAACCGCCGTAAAAGAAGCCAGCAAAATCGTCAGTTCATATGCCGGAGGGATAAACGCCGGCAAACTGAAATGAGGCCTGCCGCCGACGATTATCGGATACTCGATGACGTGGGTGTAGTACTGCAAACCGAGGCCCAGCAACAAACCGCCAACGCCGCCCAAAAAAACCAAATACGGCAAGATGGTCCTTTTAATACCCAGCGCTTCATCCATTTCGTGGATCGGAAACGGCGAAAACGCATCGGTTTTTGAAAAACCGGCGTCCCTTGTCTTTTCGGCGGCGACCACCAATTCCGTGGTGGTGTCAAACTCCGCCAATAATCCGTAAATTTGCTTGTCCATAACTTAAACAGTTCTGGTCGCCCGTCACCGGGTTTTTCGCCGGCAAAATAACCTCGACATGGGTGAGTTGTCTTAAAATATTAATTGCGGACAAAACAACCCAATCACGGGCGATAATTCTAAAAGCCCATTGCGTACTCAAATAACCCTAATCACCCGTTACCCCGGTGCCCGAATGTTCGTGCTCATCTCCGTGATGCTTGACCTCAGCCTCCGGAAGCAGCATCCTGACCTCAAATATCGAAATCACCGGCAGCATCCTGACAAACAAGAAGATCAATGCGAAGAAAAATCCGAGCGTTCCAAGGAACAGCGAAAAATCGAAGATGGTCGGCGCGTACATTCCCCAGGACGACGGCAGGAAATCCCGGTGCAGACTCGTCACGATGATCACAAACCGTTCGAGCCACATTCCGATACTGACGACCACCGAAATTATAAAAAGCCAGAAAGCGCTTTCGCGAAAACGTTTGAACCAGAGGAATTGAATCGATATCCCGTTACAAATAATCAGAAGCCAGTATGACCACCAATACGGACCGTTCCACATTCGGTTGCCCATCATATAGCGTTCGAACTCGGTAGCGCTGTACCAGGCAAAGAATCCTTCCATCAAATACCCGTAGCAAACGATGAGACCCGTCGCGAGCATCACCTTGCCCATGTAAACCAGGTGCGTGTCGGTTATCAGGTCTTTCATGTTGTACCAGACCCGGAGCGGTATGCAGAGAATCAAGACCATCGCAAACCCGGCGAAAATCGCGCCCGCAACGAAATAGGGAGGAAATATTGTTGCGTGCCATCCCGGAACTTGGGACACCGAGAAGTCCAGGCTGACGATCGAGTGAACCGAAAGAACGAGCGGTGTCGAGATTCCGGCGAGCAGCAAATAAGCGATCTCATAGCGGTGCCAATGCCTCGCCGAACCGCGCCAGCCCCAGGAGAACAATCCGTAAATAAACCTGAAATATTTGTTCTTTGCCCGGTCGCGAAGCGTGGCAATATCCGGGATCAGCCCGACATACCAAAACAAAAGCGAAACGGTGGCGTAGGTCGAAACGGCGAAAACATCCCACATCAGAGGGCTCCGGAAATTCTGCCACATTCCCATCGTATTGGGGTACGGCAGCATCCAAAACGCCAGCCACGGCCGCCCGGTATGGAGTATCGGAAACAGCCCCGCACAAGCCACGGCAAAAAGAGTCATCGCCTCGGCAAAACGGTTAATCGAGTTTCTCCATTTTTGATTGAGCAGCAAAAGAATGGCCGATATCAGCGTGCCCGCGTGCCCGATCCCGATCCACCAGACAAAATTGATGATCGGAAAAGCCCAACCGATGGGCTGGTTGTTCCCGAAGATGCCGACGCCCGTAATGAGCAGATAAAGCACCGTCATCATCAGGACCTGAACGATAAGAAAGGAAATGCCGAATCCGATAAACCAAGCGTACGGCGTGCGTTTCCTCAGCGTCAGATCGCTGATCTTATCGGTTACCGACCCGTAATCGTGCGCACCCTCCACCATCGGAGGATAAATTCTTTGCTGAATCGCTTTTACGTCGTCTTGCATAGATTTAAAGAGTTTCGCGGTCAAGGGTAAATGGCCCTGTGTTTAATAAAGCCATCCCAACTCGAACTGCCTGAAATTAGTGTCCTCCGCCGGCTTCATCCGTTTCTTTCGCGGCGCGGTAATCGGGCATTGCTTTATTTTGATTTCTCACGCCGGCCAAATAGGTCGTTCGCGGCTGTGTATTCAGTTCGTGGTTTAGCAATGCGTAATTCCGGTGATCTTTCTTAAATTTCGCAACCTGGCTGTCCTTATCGCTCATATCCCCGAAAACGATGGCGTCTGCCGGACAAACCGATTGACACGCCGTTACTATTTCGCCGTCCCTGATATCCCGGCCGTCTTTTTCCGCTTCAATCCGTGCCGAGGAAATCCGCTGAGTGCAATATGTGCATTTTTCCATCACACCCCGGCTCCTGACCGTCACTTCGGGATTCCTCATCAATTTGTATTCCGGCGTATTCCAATCCTGATAAAGCAGAAAGTTAAAACGGCGGACCTTGTACGGGCAGTTGTTTGAGCAGTACCTGGTTCCGATACAGCGGTTATAGACCATGTCATTAAGGCCCTCCGCACTGTGGACCGTCGCGTGAACCGGGCAGACCACTTCACACGGCGCCTGCTCACACTGCTGGCATAAAACCGGCTGGAAGTTTGGTCCCTCGGGATGATTCATATCTTCGCCCGTGTAATAAGCGTCGATCCTCATCCAATGCATTTCACGGCTGCGCTCGACCTGCTCTTTACCCACCACCGGGATGTTGTTTTCCGATTGACAGGCGACAACACAGGCGTTGCAGCCGACACAGGAATTGAGATCGATGGTCATCGCCCAACGGTTGTGTTTTTCGTACACCTCGCCAAATTCGTCGCCGTACATGGATTTCTTGTATTGCTCTTTTGGATCGTGGACTTCCGTTTTCAAATGATGCTGATACTCATCCATTCCCCAATTCCGCAAAATATCGCGGCCTTCCATATTGAAATGAATCTGGGTTGAGGCGACGGTTGTCTTGACCTCGGTGTTGACGATATCGCCGGTCCCAAACCACATGGCGTCGGATTTACGAACATCGTAAGCGTTGTAACCGATACCGGTACCGTCGTCGCCGGTGGCAATCTTGCCTCCCCGCGGCCGGCCGTAACCGAGAAAGATCGTGATCACATCATCGGGCTGGCCCGGCGAAATCCAGGCGGGTACGTTTTTTTCCAGCTTGGTTCCCTGATAGGTGAGTTCGAGAAGGTCGGATTCCATATTTCCGCCCTTGGTGGTGATAAAGGCCCTTCCCAATTCACCGCCGGCAAAATCGTTGTACCGCTTGTCCTGATTGATTCCCATCTTGTGGGCAGTGTTCGGGCTGATCAGCGCCACATTCTCCCACGTGATCTTGTTCAACGGATTCGGGAGTTCCTGCAGCCATCCGTTATTCGTAAAACGTCCGTCATAAACGCATGGGTCCGGGAGGATGGTGATTTCAACCGCACCCTCGGCGGCCGGGGAATCGTTCTTTTCGGACAGGAAGGCCGTATTTACCGTCACGGATTTCGCGGCCGAAGCGCTGCCGGCGATGAAACCGTCGTGAACCGCCTTCCGCCATTGATCTTCAAATGACTTTGGAGCCGAAGCGCCGTTGGTCGAGGGCGGCGGCGGAGCGGCCTTCTTTCCGGAATCATCATCTGGAGATATTTGACCGGCTTTTTCCGCGTCTCCGGCCGATGTGCCGGCGGTCGGCACGGATTTCATCCCCTGGGACTGCCAGAATTCCCGGATCACGGCATCGTCTTTCTTTTCGAAATCTTCGTTAAAGAACAACTGGACTAACTGATAAATGCTTTTTCCGTCGTTAAGAGGCTTTATCAACGGCTGGGATATTGAGACCGTTCCGTCGTAGGCCCGCGAATCCGCCCACGATTCGAGGTAGTTGGCGGCAGCGATATGCCAGTGACAGAGGATTCCCGTTTCGTTTAAATACTCACCGAAGTGGATCCGGTAGGGAACTTTGTCGAGCCGTTCCTTGTTCAGCTTCAGATCGACCGGAGTGTTGTAAACGGGATTTCCGCCGAGAATAACCAGAGTCTTGACCGAACCGGCGTCGATATCCTTGATCAACTCGGCCAGCTGCTCGGTTTGCGTCTTTTCGGAATTGGCGGCCAGCGGTTCGATAAATTCGACCGTTTGACCGATATTGCCGAGCGCTTCGTTCATCGCGTGCGCCAAAGCATGAACAACCGGGGGTTGGCTGATGCCGGCCACTACCAACGATTTTCCCTTGTGCTCCTGAAGATCTTTGGCCATTTCCGCGATCCACTTCGCGTTTTCGCTATAATCCGATTGCGCCCCCGAAACCCCTACTGCCCCGGCTATCGCCGCCGCAATTTGGGGCATTTGGCTGGGTTTGACGGCAAGCCTGTGATCGGCTTTGGCGCCCGTCAGGCTCATCGTGGTCTCCACCGAATAGAGCCGGTTCATTTCCTTTTTCTCTTCGGAAAGTGCCCGTCCTTTTGAAAAGTCTTTAATGTATCGAACATTAAAACCGGAAAGAATGTCAGCATCGAGCGAAAGAATACGTTCGGCCCGGTCAAACTTGTAAACCGCCTGTGAAGGCGAACCAAAGGCCATTTTTGCCCCGGCCGACGCGTTGTCATCGTTAACCGGTTCGTACTGGTGCCATTTGGCATTCGGCAGTTCGGTTTGAAGCTTCTTGAACTGGTCGATCAGCGACGGCGACGTGACGGTTTCGGTCAGGAAGTGAATCCCCGTTCCGCCATCTCCGCGTGTTTCTTCGACCCTGGTGCGGATCTCTTTCATAAAGTCCTGCCAGGTTTTCGGATTGCCGCGGTATAGGATCTCCTGTGAACGGTCGGGATCGTACAGGTTAAGCAGGGAAGCCTGCGCGAAAACATCGGTTGCTCCAAGACTTCCCGGATGCTCCGGATTTCCTTCAATCTTGGTCGGGCGTCCGTCATTTGACCTGGCAAGCAGGCCGTTTGAGACACCGCCGAGCGTCATTGAAGTCGCAAAGAAAAGAGGTTTACCGGGAATCAGGCCTTCAGGATGTGATACGTAAGGAACGATTTGTTCGGCAGGTTGGATGACGCAGCCGCTGAGTCCGGCAAAGGCAAGCGAAGCGCCCATCACCTTCATAAAATTACGCCGGCTGAGCGAGCTATCCCATTCCTCGGCATGGCTCGGATATTCGTATTTTACGAATTCCTCAAATTCCGGCGCGTCAACAAACTCCTCGACGCTCCGCCAATACTCTTTACCGTTTTGACGCAGAATTTTTTCTTTTAGTGATGCAAAGTTAGTTTTACTGTCTTTGCTATGCATTCGTTTTAGTTCCTCAATTTTTTCAACCGCCGGCGCGTTGCCGGCCTTCGTTACGGCAATTAAGCCGTTATATCCAAGAGCAATCGCCCGTGCTTCTGCCGCAACCCGCGGCAGCTCGCAAAACTAACGGTGGCAGGTCGAACAGCTGGTCAGCAATTCCTTGCTTCTGAGTTTGCCGATCTGTTCGGCAACCTCCTTTCGCTGTTCGTCCGTGATGTCCCTCGGATTCCACGAGGTGTTATAAATTTCCGATTTGGGCCGTATGTGCGGTGCGGGATCACGGTGACAGGATAAACACCATTCCATCTGAAGTGTGTTTTCCTGGTAAACGGCCGCCATATTCGCGACATCGCCGTGGCAGCTCGCGCAGCCGACGCCCTTGGCGACGTGTATGCTGTGGTCGAAATAAGCAAAGCCCGGCAGATCGTGGACTCTTTCCCATTTGATTGGCTTGTTTTCTCTGAAACTCGCCCGGACCGGTTCAAGATAAGGTTGGTCAGCGAAAAGCTGATTATGGCAGTTCATACAGGTTTGAGTCGGCGGAACGCCGGCCACGGCCGTGGTTTCTACCGTCGAATGGCAATACCGGCAATCGATCCCGTCATCCCCGACGTGGTGCCGGTGGCTGAATTGCACAGGCTGTTGTTTTTCAAGATATCGGCCCGTCAAATAGGAGGACCGGGCCACAACGGTATAAACATAAAAGGCAACGCCTCCTAAAACAACTGCCATTAAAAGGCTGGCTTTTGCGACATTGTTTGCCCCACGGTGAAAAAGTTGAGCCATTTTTTTTCTCGATTCTAGATTTGATTTAGACTAGAGTCCTCCAACCGCCCGGACGAGCGCGTACCCGTCCAAGCGTTTGAAGATGAATTCATTTAGTAAATATTACGAGACTGCCGTAAAAACTTAAATTTTGATTTTACCCAATCTGAAAAAATCCGCAAATTCTAAAACCAAGATAAACTGATCACGCCGCCCCCGCAAGCGTTTACAGAATTAGGAACACTGATCAGGAAAATAAAGATTAATGCCGCGTTGGCGGCCAACTCTTATTGATCCGATAGAAGCGCCACGCCGATCGCTGCTGCATTTTTGCCCAGGCCGCCCTTAACGATTTTTACGGTTTCAAAACTCGGGGCGAACGACAATTCGCGGGCCCTGGAAATTATCGGATCGAGCACAAACCGGCCGGCCTCCATAATTTCTCCCCCGATGACAATTCTCTCGATATTAAGAAGGTTTATGACGCCGGCAATCGCCGTTCCGACATAAAACCCGGTTCGCTCGAGCATCAACTGCGCAAAGTCGTCTTCCCGCTTCGCTTCCCTGACAAGGTCTTCGATCGTTATATTGTCTTCTCCAATTTTATTTAAGGACGAAGTCGGGTCCTGGTGAAAGCGGCCCTTGGTCCGCTTCACGATGCCTTTGCCCGACGCAAGTTCTTCAAGCCGCATGCCTTCCGAGTTTATCGCCACGTATCCGAATTCGCCGGCAAATCCCGAATCGCCGTGCCACAGTTTATTGTCAAATATTACGGCCCCGCCAACTCCCGCGCCGAGGGTGACGTAGAACATATTCTTTGAACCGCGGCCGGCTCCAAGCCGATACTCGCCGTATGCCGCCGCATTTGCATCGTTTTCTATATGGAGTTTGACGCCGGCCGCTTTTTCGATTTCAAGGTGCAGATCGATCTCTGCGTGTTCGGGGTTGTGAGTAGAATACGCGATTCGGCTGGTTTCGCGATTGACGAGCCCGGGAAAGGCGATCCCAACCTTTTCAAACGCCCCGAATTTGGCTTTTAGATCCCGGATAAATTTGCCGAGATGGGTCGCAGTTTCACCCGCCAAATCGCCGGATTTTTCCAGTGAATCGGCAAGGGTTCCGTCGCCTTTGAGGCAAACCGCCTTGATCCCGGATGTCCCAACTTCGATTCCGACAACCCGATCCGACGTTTTCAAAACATCATCCATCATTCGATACCAATGGCGCAGTATTTTCAGACCTAAAACTAAAGCGATTCTAGACACTGCTAAATACGCTGTCAAACAGAATGGGTAATGCTAAAAGTGTTTGACTCAAATCTTTGGTGAAGTTACCCTTTTCTTGGCTTGACGGCGGTAAAAATCTTTTTGCTCGATATGGAACAAACATTCTACCAACTATTCGAACAGTACGGCATTTATGCAGTCTTTGCCCTCTGTACGGTTGAAGGTGACATTACTCTTCTTTTGGCCGGGGTTATGGCTCACAACGGGTATTTTGGACCGTTTAGTTTTCTCAAGGTTTACATTTTCGGTACGCTCGGCGGAATGGTCGGCGACACCTTGGCCTATACGACCGGCAGGTTATTCCAGCAAACGGTAAAAAATTACGGCTTTTATAAGATGGCGCGGCCTCGGACTGAACGATTGGTTGAAAAGTTCGGCGGGTTTTCGATCATCGTTTCAAAATATATTTACGGCATCAGGACAGCGATGTGTCTATTTAATGGCGTCGGCAGGATGCCTTTACCTCGCTTTCTGTTTCTCGATTTTGTGAGCTGTTCGATCTGGGTGCTGCTGTTGACGAGCGTCGGTTATTTTTTCAGCGGCGCGATTACAACTGTCATCGGAGATTTCAAACAGATCGGCATCGCGGTTTTCTTCATCGCACTGGTCGGCGTAATCGCCTTTTATCTGATCGAGCGCTTTCTTTTGTCCGAGACGATCGAAGAAGCCAGCCCCGAAACGATTCACCGGATCGAAGAAAAGCTCCATCATATTGAAGAAAAGCTCCATATCGGCCACGCCGGGCACCTGCTCCACCTAACCGGTGACACGAGAAAAAAGAAAAAGGATTCCGACCGCGAGGAACAAAAAAGTAGCGAAGAAACCAAAAAGGCGAAAGCCGCCAATGACTAGTTTGAAGGATGCGCACAGGCTGCGGAGACCGTATTGTTTACTGCGCAACAATAGAATGATGAACCTGTGAACCTGGGTTCCCGCTCCCGGACAAACTGTGACTTAAATCAGGTGGGAAAGACTGATGAATACGTATTCAAGAATAAAGAATTATGCGACGAAACGCTATTTCAAAACCCTAAATATGCTCCATTACCCGTTCGTAAAGAAGGGGGCGGATGATCCCTATCACCTACTTTTCGACGAATTCGTACGTCTCGTAAATCAAACTCCCTCGGCTTCAATGTTGGAAATCGGCTCAAGAAATGTAACCGGCACAATGCATAGAGGGCTTTTTGAAAAGTGTGAAGAATATGTTGGGTTTGACATAGTCGCCGGAGAGGGAGTGGACACTGTTGGAGATGTTCATCAGCTTTCGAAAAGTTTTTCCGCGGATCGTTTTGATTTCATTTTTGCGGTGTCGGTTTTCGAGCATCTCTTATTTCCCTGGAAGGCTGTGCTTGAAATAAACAAAATAACGAAACCGGAAGGACACGTCTTTATCTCCACTCATCCGGTCTGGCCGGAACATGAGATGCCCTGGGATTTTTGGCGATTCCCGCATAATGGCTTTCATGCTTTATTTAACAAACACACCGGTTTCGAAATAGTCTCTCTGACCGAAGGCCTGCCCTGTAATACCTATTCGTTGGTTGATGATTCGCCGACCCGGTTCAATTTTTTGGGCAAAACCAATCAAGCAGTCGCGTTGGTCGCTAGAAAAACAGGCGATTATCGAAGTGATCTATTGAAATGGGAGATAGATGTCGCCGACGTCGTCTCGACGATGTACCCCACCGCCTAACATTTCGACCCTTTTTCCATCTCAAAAAATGATATCGTGCCGGTTTGAGTTAAATCGACCGCTACACTCGATTTGTAAATTCCTCGATCCGATTGGTCAGTGATCGAAAAACATCGCGTCCGTCGTTTGACCCCAAAAGCTCCTCACAGGCCCTTTCCGGATGCGGCATCATACCGAGTACGTTCCGGTCGAGATTACAGATCCCGGCGATGTTCGACCGGGAGCCGTTCGGATTCGCTTCTCTTGTCGGATTCCCATTCTCATCGCAATAACGAAACACGATTTGATCGTTTTCTTCCAGCTCGTGAAAGGTTTCATCATCACAGACATAATTGCCTTCCGCATGCGCGATCGGGATTGAAAGCACCCGTCCGCCTTCGAGTGCATTAGTATAAGGCGTGTTTTCGTTTTCGACCCGGATATTGATATGTTTGCAGATAAAATGAAGGCCCTGATTGCGCATCAGGGCGCCCGGCAGCAACCCGCTCTCGCATAAGATCTGAAAACCGTTGCAGATTCCGAAGACGAATCGGCCTTTTTCGGCGAATTTCTTAACCGCCTTCATCACCGGGGAAAAATGGGCCAGCGCGCCCGCCCGCAAGTAGTCACCGTATGAAAAACCCCCGGGGACGATAACCGCGTCAAAACCCGATAAATCCGTTTCACGATGCCAGATAAAGTCCACCGGCTGACCGACGTGCTTGGAAATCACATGGTATGCATCATGATCGCAGTTGGAACCGGGAAAAACTATTACTCCGAATTTCATAAGTTTAATATGTTTGAAGAATCCCGTGGGCAGTATGAGGTAATTGGTTATAAGTATTTAGTTAAGGGGTCAATTCGATTGATATTTGACCAAGGACAACAAGAGAATCAAACTCCAATTACCAATTACCAATTACGAATTACCTATGACGACTTCATAATCTTCAATCACAGGATTGGCCAGGACATCTTTCGCGATCTTTTCGGCTGTCTCCCGGGCTTCTGGTTCAGACAAGGCCGAATCAAGGGAAACCTCGAAATATTTGCCCTGGCGGATGTCGCCGACGTTTTCAAACCCGAGCAGCTCGGTCGTATGATGAATCGCCTTACCCTGAGGGTCAAGAACGCTCGGCTTTAAGGTTACATATATTTTTGCTTTCATTGTCTCACCCGATTTAACCGGAAAATAAATTTTAGATTCTTACGCAATTTCTTGTTTTAGGCAACGTCTTTGTGTTAAATTCACCATAATTATCGACTCGAAAACGCAATAAAATCAGTTTTTACCTAAAAATAAGGAGATTCTTTAAAAAAAATGGAAAATCAAAAATCTGCCATTGGACTTGATGGAAACGTTACCGCACTGATCGGCTACATCGTCGGAATCGTAG
>JBFGKW010000066.1:0-16084 GCA_041576495.1 Aridibacter sp.
CGGATAATCAATAATAAAATCTTCAAATGTCAGCAGTTCCGCCACCGCTTTACCGTGTCCGTTGTAAATTGTATTGGTGCCGTTTACCGTCGCGTTGACCTTGAGCGCCTTCAAACGGATATTGGACGCCGCCAGGTTGCTTGACGTTATTTCACCTTCTACCTTGTATTTCTCGCCTTCGCCTTTGACAGTGCCTTCGAAATTCCCGAATCCCCGGAGTGCCGTGCCGACCGGAAACACCTCTGAAGTCTTCATCAAATCTATCGTTGAATCGACTCTGAGATCGTACTTTGGTGATTTCCAGTCTTTGACGATGCCGGTCAGAGTTGAGGTTCCAACCGCTGAAGTGAGCTTTAATTCCGAGATCTCCGCACCTTTACCATCCGCAACTCCGCGCGCGCGAATACTTATCGAATCTACCTTGCTTTTGTCATAGACGAAGTTTGAATCGGTCGAAGTGAAATCAAATTTGTAGCGTTTGTTTTCATCCGGAACTTTTATATCTTCAGGTTCCATTTGAAATACGGCATTACGGACGTCCCCCGATATTGCGCGGGTCATATCGCCGAAATGAACCAGACCGTCGCGGACGGCGAGGGTTGTTGAGGCGTACTGAAACTTGATGGCCTTTTTGGGAGGCAGGATTTCTATGCCTTCGAAGTTTGATTTTCCCTTTTCGTCAAATTTGACCCAGACTTCGATCCCGTCGACTTCCGTTGCGTCGACGTTTACGTTTCTTTCGGTTTTCAACTCGTAAAGGTCGAGAACCGTCATTTCAAACTTGAGGGTGTCAGCGCGGAATAGTTTTTCTCCGGTTTTCTTGTTATTAAATGTCGCGTTTTTGAGGATCAGAACCAGGGGCGATGCGGTCAACCGGAAACTATCGGCGTCAAAAGTAATACCCATCTCGTCGAAAGCGATGACGAATTCCTCTTTGACATAGCTGTCCACATAGCCGGTCCGATAGAGAACGAGTCCGGCTAACATCAGCACGACGGCAACAAACGCAAAAAGCCCCAGCAGGATCACAGCGTTTCTCGTGTTTCGACCCCGTTTTGAAACCCTTGCGATTTTTACGGGTTCATCCTCCGCGGGTTGGTTTTCGCCTTCCGGGTGAAGATTTTCTTCGATTTCCTTATCAGACATTAAACATTAAACCGATGTCTATACCGAAACTATTTCAACAATTTCCAAATCAAATGCCTCGATCGCATTGACGCGGGGCGGATGATTGGTCAGGAGCTTGATTTTATGAACTCCGAGATCGTTCAGGATTTGCGCGCCGACGCCATAATCACGCCGGCTTCCGTAGCCGGTTATTTCTCTCGCCTTCTGAAAATCGAGGCCCTTTTCCTGCATCAGGGCATAGGTTTCGAGTTGATGAATCAGGTCGAGATTATGCTCATGCTGCCGCAAATAAAGTATCACGCCGCAGCCTTCTGCGGAAATTTTTTTAAGTGACGATTGCATTGCCTGGGAGGCTTCACCGAGACTTGAGCCAAACATTGCAAAAGTGATGTTCTCGGTTTGGACGCGAACCAAAACCGGTTCCGTTGTCTGTGAAACATCGCCCATCATCATCGCGATATGGGTTTCACCGTTAATAATATTCTTGTACGCAAACGCCCGGAATGTTCCATATTCGGTGGGCAGGTCTGTTTCGACGATTCTTTTTACAAGCAATTCCTGCTGAATTCGGTACCTGACCAGGTCCGCGACCGAAATAATTTTCAAATCGTGTTTTTCAGCAAAGACTTCGAGCTGCGGCATTCGGGCCATCGTACCGTCTTCATTCATTATTTCGCAGACAACCGCAGACGGGTCTAGCCCCGCCAGGCGAGCCATATCGACACTTGCTTCGGTCTGCCCGACACGGACCAGGACACCGCCGTTTTTGGCCCTTAAAGGAAATGTATGGCCGGGCCTGGCCAGATCGGATGGTTTCGTTTCCGGGTCGATCGCCGTCAGAATCGTCCGTGCCCGGTCAGCTGCCGAAATTCCGGTAGTGACGCCGCGCTTGGCCTCGATCGAGATCGTAAAGGCGGTACCCATCGATGAAGTATTCTCCTGCGCCTGCGGCGGAAGCTGCAGATAATCGCAGCGATCCTCGGTCAGCGGCATGCAGATGAGTCCGCGCCCGTGGGTAGCCATAAAGTTAATGATCTCGGGAGTTATATTTTCGGCCGCGCAGACAAGATCCCCTTCGTTTTCGCGATCCTCATCGTCCACGATGATGATCATTTTGCTGTTTTTTAGATCTTCAACGGCATCTTCGATTTTGCTTAATGGCATGATGATAACAGTCCGCTTCTAAAACCCGGTTACACGCATAAAAAATAAACGCCTTCCGGAAAGATAAATTCTAGTCAAATTATTGAGATTTGGCGAACAGGAACCGGATCAGTAATTGCGATTTACGTTTTTCAAACTACAATCTATTTGATGCCGTTTGAATTTAAGCTTGCCTGGAAATATTTTTGCTCTGCGCGCAAGGGCCTTGTACGGTTTACTGCGGCGGTCGCTGTAATCGGCATCGCCGCCGGTGTAGCAAGCCTGATCGTCGCGCAAGGCCTGGTCAACGGGTTTGCCGATCAGATCCGGAGCAAGATATTGAGCAATACTGCGCATATTTCGGTCACCGAAAAAAGCGGAGCCGGTGTATCGAATTGGGAGTTCGTTGAAAATAAAATCGCCGCTATTAAAGGAGTCAATCGTGTTTCGCCTGTAATTTACGAGAGCGCGGTTATTTCTGCCGAAGATGCTTCGAGTTACGGAGTTTTAAGGGTTGAAATCCGAAAACCCGTACCCGGGAAAACCGCCCGAAACGGGGAAATCGAAATTTCGCTCGGCAAGGAATTGGCTGCCAGGCTCGGGCTCAAACGCGGTGACCTCGCCAATCTCATTTCATTTAGAAAAGGCAAAACGCCGTTCACTTCGGAAGTCAAAATCGCCGGCATATTTGAGACCGGTCTTTATGAGTACGATTCGGTTTGGATTTCGGCCGGCGAAACGGAATACCGCAAGCTTACGAATTCCGCGGACGCAAAACCGACGACATTTGGAGTTTTCGTCGACGACATATTTACGACCGGCAAGACTTCAAATTTGCTGAGGGACGCCCTTGGATCGAATTTTGATGTACTCGACTGGCGCGAGGCAAACCAGCCGTTATTCGCCGCTTTAAGTCTTGAACGCAAGGTCACGGTCTCGATCATCTCGCTGATCATTTTTATCGCGGCGTTAAACATTACGACCACGCTGGCACTGCTTATTAACGAACGGAGACTCGATATCGCGGTGCTTCGGACGTGCGGCGCAAAAACGAGAAACCTGATCGCCATATTTTTGCTGGAAGGCATTATCCTGAGTCTCGCCGGCATCGCCGCCGGAACCGCGCTCGGCTTGTCAACGTGCTTTTTCGGAAACTATTTCAAAATAGTGCGGCTCGACAAGGAGGTCTACTCGCTCAGTCACGTACCGTTTCATCCCGCGGCATCAGACCTGATCCTAATCGTTTCAATTGCGTTGATGCTATGTATTGGGGCAACCTTATACCCCGCGTTAAGGGTAACTAAAATAAAACCTTTAGAAAATCTCAGAACTCAATAAAAATCTGGATTTATTTGGCCTTTGCAACTATTATTCAGACAAGCCTGTTAGTAAATTTGTCATAAGGATTTGGCATCTTGTCCGGTACTTTGACTATAATGAGTTTCCAACTCATCGATCAGCCGGGACATTTCTTATTGAAAATATTATGTTTGAACGCTACACCGAAAAAGCTCGCCGCGTCATATTTTTTGCCCGCTACGAAGCTCTTCAGTACGGGTCCGAGGAAATACTGCCCGAACACATCCTTCTCGGATTGATGCGTGAAGATAAAACCATCTCGGCGAGATTCTTTCCGTTTCGGCATAGCTTGACGGTTGACACAATTCGACGGGAGGTAGAAGAGCGTATCGTCTTGCGCGAACGAATTCCGCAGTCTGCAGAACTTCATCTCGCGCCCGAGACAAAACGAATCCTGGCGTTCGCCGGCGAAGAAAGTGACAGGCTTAAAAACCGGCACATCGGCGTCGAGCACCTGTTGCTCGGAATTCTTCGCGAAGAAAATTCAATTGCGTCGGAAATTTTATATCAGTTCGGGCTGCGAATCGCTGGAGTCCGTGACAAGGTGGCCCAACAAAGCGGTGTTCCGAATCGGAGGCGTGAAAAAGCCAGGCAGGAAACTCCAAACCTCCAGGAATTTACACGCGATCTTACATCCGAAGCAGCAGACGGTAAACTTGATCCGCTGATCGGCAGGGAAAATGAGACCGAGCGCCTGATCGAAATTTTGTGCCGCCGGACAAAAAACAATCCAGTGCTGATTGGAGAATCCGGTGTGGGAAAGACGGCAATCATAGAGGGGCTGGCACAAAGAATTGCAGACAAGAACGTACCGAAGTTTTTGGAAAAGAAACGAATCTTATCGCTTGATCTTTCATTGATTGTTGCCGGTACCAAATACCGCGGACAGTTTGAAGAACGGCTCAAGAAAATAATGGGCGAGCTTAAGGAAAACAAGCACGCCGTAGTTTTTATCGATGAAATTCATACGCTCGTCGGGGCCGGTTCAGCGGAAGGTTCCCTCGATGCAGCGAATATCCTGAAGCCTGCGCTGTCGAGAGGGGAAATTCAATGTATCGGCGCCACAACTCCCAATGAATTTCGAATGACGATCGATAAAGACCGTTCCCTCGAGCGGCGTTTCCAGGCGGTTAAGATTGTTCCTCCGACTGAAGAAGAAGCACTGGCGGTTATCGAGGGCATTGCCAGCCGATACGAGGTTTTTCATCAGATCAGATATTCAAAAGATGCTCTCAAGGCCGCAGTTATTCAATCGAATCGATACATCCCCGAAAGATTTCTTCCCGACAAAGCAATCGATGTACTCGATGAAGCCGGAGCCCGGGCAAAACTTCGATTCCAGCAGGAAAACGATTCTGATCCTTCCTGGAAGGAAACAGTGGAGAATTGGAAGAGCGTTACCGACGAAGACAAGCTTATTTCGCTTGAAATCAAGACCATAGAAGATTCCTTTTTATCCGTTGAAGTTACAAAAGACGACGTTGAAGATGTAATTGCCCGGTGGACCGGAATTCCGATTCAGTCGATCAAACAGGAAGAAGCGGTCAAACTGATCAAGATCGAAGAAGAGCTTCACGAAAAAATTATCTCCCAGCGTCCGGCAATTTCTGCTTTGGCGCGCGCCATAAGGCGTTCGCGGGCGGGACTGAAAAACCCGGCCCGGCCGGTAGGTTCGTTTTTGTTTTTGGGCCCGACCGGTGTGGGAAAAACAGAAGTAGCCAGGAGGCTGGCGGAATTCTTGTTTGGTTCGGAACGCGCTCTGATTCGTTTTGACATGTCGGAATTCATGGAAAAACATGCCGTATCGAAATTTATAGGCTCACCCCCGGGTTATGTCGGACATGAAGAAGGCGGGCAATTGACCGAAAAACTCCGCCAAACTCCGTATTCGATCGTCCTTTTTGACGAAGTCGAGAAAGCGCATCCCGATTTGTTTAACGTATTGCTCCAGGTTTTTGAAGACGGCGTTTTGACTGACGCGCAGGGAAATGAAGTCGATTGCCGAAATGCGGTTTTCATAATGACTTCAAATATCGGAGCGCGGTTTATCCAAAAACGAGCGACCCTCGGATTTCAAAACAATTCCGACGCCTCGCTTAAAAAGATGGAAGACCGGGTGATGAGCGAAGTCAAAAAGACCTTTGCCCCCGAATTCATAAACCGGCTGGATGAAATTATTCTTTTTGACGAGCTTGCTGATCAGGATCTGATGAAGATTATCGACCTTCAGGTGAGTGAACTCAATGTCATTCTTCAAAAGCACAGCCTCGTGGTTTGTATGACGGAAGGCGCAAAAAAATGGCTGATCGACAAAACTTGCGCTGACCGCAGCTATGGCGCCCGACCGCTTCGAAGGGCGCTTCAAAAGCATGTTGAAGACGAACTATCGGAGGCCCTGATTCAGGGTGATTTCGATGAAGAAAAGCTGATCGAAGTCTTTTGCGAAAATGATACGCTGGCACTTAGGCCGCTGCGGGGCACTGAAGCTAAAAATGCGATGCCGATTTAACCGCTGTTCCGATTTTATGGGCGGATCAACGGAATTAAAGCGATTTAAGGATTTGCCTGTCTTCTTTCAGGCTCATTAGTTAGTTCAAGCGGGCCGTCGGCTAACTTGAAATCCGATCACCCGTGATGCATAAATTTCTCGTTGTTTTATCCTTTTCCCACAACAAATATCAGCTGGTTATTCGATAAATATTCGAAACCGCCGCATTCCGCGCGATCCTTCAATCCCAAAATATCGCATAAATCGTTTTTATTTTCCGGGCCAATATCTGTATAATTTGAAAGTTTGTTAGACAGTTTTGATTATTGATTCACTGAATTTGGGAAGGCAACCAAGCAAATGTGATAAGAATCAAACTGTGAGCAAAAACCAAACGATACAGGGTCCGCCTTTAGCGGGTTAATAATAGAGATCAATTTGAGCTGGTATCCGTCTAATTCTTTGAGCTTCCAGGGAAGAGTTAACCGGTTGAAACGCAATATATAAGGAAATCGAGATTATGCAGATTTTACGCAGTATTGGGATCGTGGCCGCACTGACGGTGTTTATGACGGGCTCCGTTTCCGCAAGTACCAATACCATAACCAAGGTTCCCGAAAAGAACGAAGATACTACCGAAAAACCGCAGCAGCTGGTTGAATCGGTCGATATTCAGGGCAACAGACGTTTAAAAGATCAGGATCTTTTGTATTACATCAAGACCCGGCAAGGCGACACCTACGACCCGAAACAGGTCGAGCGGGATATGAAGGAGCTCTTGTCGTTTAATTGGTTTGACAAGACCGAATCGCGGGTCCTTACGGAACAAGGTGTTCGGGGCGGGGTTGACGTGATTTTCGAAGTCAAGGAGCTTCCGATAATCCGTGATTTGCAATTTGAAGGCACCAAAGCGATCCAGGAATCAGACATCCTTAAAGCATTCCGTGAAAACCGGGTTGGAATCTCAAAAGAAGCGATTTACGATCCGGTCAAAACCCGGGTTGCGAAACGAATACTTCGGGAGATGCTGGCTTCGAAGGGTTATCCCAACGCCAAGGTTGAAGTACGCGACGAAATCGTCTCTGCCACATCAGTTGCAATTACATTTGATATTGACCAGGGACGACGGTCTCGAATTGTAAAGATAGAATTTGAAGGCAACAACGTCTTCAAGGACAGCGAACTCCGGAATGAACTTCAGCTCGTCAAGGAAGCCGGGTTGATTTCACGCTTTAAGGGCCAGGATATTCTAGACCTCAGAAAACTCGAATACGATCTTAGAAAAAATGTCCGCGATTATATGTTTTCGAAGGGCTATTTTCAGGCCAGAATTGGTGATCCGGAAGTGGTCGGGCTCGGGTACAAACGGACCGGAATTCCGATTCTAAAAGTTTTTCCGCTCCCGCTCGTGACGTCTAAGGACGACACATTGAAAATAATCGTTCCGGTGGTCGAAGGGAAAATATTCCGTGTCGGCGATATAAAAATCGAGGGCAATTCCATTTTTTCCGAGCAGCAAATAATGGCAATCATCGGATTGAAGAATGGTGAAATTGCTAACGGCAAGCGGCTCCAGGACGCGCTGTTTGAAGACCTTAAAAAGATTTACGGCGCGCAGGGGTTTGTCGAGTATGACGCGGAGCTCAATCCCGACTTGAAGGACAATCCGGCCACCCCTGATGAAGGAATCGTGGATTTCGAAATTACGATTGTTGAAGGAAAGCAGTTTCGTCTCCGCCGTCTTGAATTTATCGGAAATACCTTTACGCGTGACCGGGTATTGCGTCGCGAAATGCTTCTGAATGAAGGAGATATCTACGATCAGAGGAGGCTCGAGATTTCTGTTGCGCGGCTCAATCAGCTGCAGTATTTCGATCCGATCGATAAAGATAAAGATATTGAAGTAAGAACGGATCAGGACCAGGGGTTCGTAGATTCGATCGTCAAAGTGGCCGAACGCGGAAGACAGCAGATTTCATTCAACGGCGGAGTTTCGGGCATCGGCGGTTCGTTTTTCGGACTGACTTATTCGACCAATAACCTGCTCGGCCGCGGCGAAGCGCTGGCATTTAGTTTTGCGGCAGGAAACCGGCAGCGGAGTTTTCAATTGTCGCTTCAGGAGCCGTACTTTCAGGATCGGCCCGTTGCCGTTGGATTTACATTATTCGCCTCGAGTGCCAAATTTTTTGGCTCAGGCACGGCGCTTTCGCAAAATATTGATGCTGTAACCGGTTTGTTTGATCCGTTTGGAACGGTAACGGCGAACGAGGATAATCTGTTTACCCAGGATACGTACGGCGGATCATTCTTTGCCACCGCACCGCTCTCAGAGTTTCTTTTCAAAAAGCGCCGGTTCACCCAATTTTCCAGGATCGGGTTGAGTTATCAGTTTTCGGCGACCACCATAAAGGATCCCAAAGTAAACGAATCGGCCGATCCGACACAACGGATTCCGGTGATTTTTGCCCAGCCGAACATAATCACGAGCCGGATCACTCCGACCTTTGTATATGATACGCGGCAGCCGTCGCCAAACGGCATCGACACGCTTCGAGGCACCCAACTGTCTGTGTCGTTTGCGTTTGCCGGCCTTGGAGGCGACGTCCGGACCTATTCGCCGACGGTTTCGTATTCATCGTTTATTCCGGTGCGGAAACGAAGATCTAAAAACCCCGAAGTGTTTGCGTTTCGTATTCAGGCCTCGACCATAGGCAGTTTCAGCATCAAGGATAAAATCCGCAATGCGAACTCGATTTCGTTTGTAAACGGGATACCGCTGTTTGAACGGCACTTTTTGGGAAGCGAATTCGACTTACGGGGCTATGACGTCAGATCGATCGGACCCTGGGTTCCCTACGATACATACCTGACGATGCAGAATGTCGCAGTGGCGACGAATGTTATCGGCGATCCGGAATTGAAGACGGTTACCGTTCTGCCCGACGGCTCGTTCGTCATTGAAGACCTGGTGGTGCCGGATGCCGTCAAGAATGAACTGATACCGTTGGGAACATTTACGGGCCCCGACGGAGCCAATTCAGTACAGTTGAGCAGAAATTTTCAGCCGATCGGCGGAGACACGAAGATACTCGGAAATTTTGAATACCGGATTCCGGTTTTTGGCCCGCTTACGATGGCCGCATTTGCCGACGTCGGGACGGTGTTTAACATCCGGAAATCAGAGATTCAACAAATAAACAGTGAATTCCTGCGAGACGACCTTTTTGTAGGCAGCGGGACGGTTACCATCTCGTCATTGTTAAAAAATCCTCTGTACGAACGGAGTTTCGGAGCGTTTTTGTTTGATGGGACGAAGGTGCTTACCGCGGCGGAGTTTGAAAACACATATTGCGGCGGCGTCCGGGCCAATTGCCCGCTGACGATCCCGGATAATCTAAATCCGCTCTTTTTGAGGGGCGATGCACAGACCAACGCCCAGCTCAAGGTAAACCAGGCTCAATTCGATAGCTTTAGGGACATTCGATCGAGTGTCGGCCTCGAAATGAGGGTTCAGATACCGGTCGTCAACGTGCCGTTTAGGTTGATCTATTATTACAATCCCAATGCGAAGCTCGGATTTACGGAAGAACTGCCCGGATTGTTTTTTCAGGGCAAAAAAAGCGGGCTGAAGTTCTCGGTGGGTAGAACATTTTAAGTATTTTCCGAACGATATTTTAACGTTCGGACATTGATTCAACGGGGTTTGATAGAATAATTCAGTAATTGACAATTTACTTCTCCTAAAATAACATTGCTTTCCCTCGTTTTGAGCAAATTATAAAGGCAACAGTTTCAGGGAGAATAGGTTCAAAAGGGATAATCATAAAAAGATTGATGAAGCCTTTTAATTTTAAGGAGTATTACAAAACAATGAAAACATTTCGTTTAATGATGGTTGGTGCGGTCTTGACCGGACTTTTTGCCGTTTCGGCTTCTGCTCAGGCAGCTGCCGCCAACATCGCGGTTATCAATACACTTGCTTTTGGCGCGGATCAGGGCGGCATAACAAAGTATGTAAATGCGCAAAAGAGACTTGATGACGAATTCAAGGTTGAAAATCAACAGCTGACGGATATCGCAAAGAGGATCAACACACTTAAGGAAGAAATTCAGAAATTAAGTGCCGCGGTGAATCCCAATGTTCCGGTCAGCACGAAGTCTGTGAACGATAAGATTGCCGAGCACGATAATCTGACCCGTGAATATAAGTTTAAGCAGGAAAATGCAAAAGCGAAGTATGAAAGCCGCAGTGAGGTGGTTCTCGGGCCGGTTTCCGAAGACATATTTAACGCGATGCAGGTGTTTGCAAAACAAAAGGGCTTTGCGATGATTCTCGATGCGGCAAAGCTCGACCGTGCCGGGTTGATCTTGGCCTTTGACGCGAAATTCGATGTAACCAAAGAATTTATCACGTTTTACAACGCTCGCCCTGCAGGTTCCGCAAACGCAACCAATTAACAACGAAAAGGCTTTGGATTTTTTTGGTCAGCAGTCAACGGATAGAATCCGTCGGCTACTGACTTTTTGCGTTCTGAACTATAATACGAACCTTAATTATGAGCATTTATGATGTTAACGCGATTATGGAGATCCTGCCGCATAGATACCCGTTTCTCCTCGTCGACAAGATCATCGAACTTGTTCCCCGGAAGCGGATCGTCGGAATAAAGCAAGTGACGATAAATGAACCGTTTTTTGCCGGACACTTTCCCGGATTGCCTTTAATGCCGGGGGTCTTACAAATAGAAGCGCTGGCCCAGGTCGGAGCGATTTTGGCATTGCGGGAATTTGAAGATCGAACGGACAAGATACCGTTTTTTACCGGTATCGAAAAAGCCCGATTTCGCCGGCCTGTAGTTCCGGGAGACACATTGACGCTTGAAGTTACGGCACTCAGAATCGGCAACAAAGTTCAAAAGATGCTGGGCGAAGCCAAAGTCGATGGCAATATCACGGCTGAAGCAGAAATAATGAGCGTCATCGGCAACCGTCAATAAATTCCGGGCTATTAGCAGTTACAAGTATATTTCTGCATACACCGCGGCTTTCGCGGCCTGATTGAAAATGACCTTTATACACCCGACAGCGCTGGTCAGCGAAAAATCGAAAATCGGTGAAGAATGTTTTATCGGACCGTATTCCATAATCGGCGAGGAGGTCGTGATCGGTGACCGGGTCAGGCTCGATTCGCACGTTGTGGTTGACGGAAAAACGAATATCGGCGATGAAACCCGAGTTTTTCCATTTGCCTCGATCGGTCTGGAGCCGCAGGATTTAAAGTACTACGGTGAGGAATCCGTAACGGAAATAGGAAGGAAAAACCGTATCCGTGAATTTGTTACGATTCATCGCGGCACCGACGGGGGAGGCGGATTGACCCGAATCGGAGATGAGAATCTGATAATGGCGCAGGCCCACGTGGCTCACGACTGCCTGATCGGAAACGGAGTTATTTTGGCAAATGCAGCTACCCTCGGGGGCCATGTCGAGATTGCCGATCGGGCGAGTATCGGCGCCTATTCGGGAATTCACCAATTCTGCCGCGTGGGTCGTGAGGCATTTGTCGGCGGGTATTCGGTGGTGGTCAAGGATGCGATGCCTTACGCCATAATTCAGGGCAATCATGCCAAGTGCTACGGACTTAACAGGCTTGGGATGAAGAGGCGAAAGTACGCGAAGAAAACGATTAAAGACCTCGGTCATGCCTTCCATCTGCTGCTGTCGGCCAAACTCAATACAACCCAGGCGGTCGAAAAAATTAAAGAAGATATTAAAGACTGCGCTGAAGTGGGCTTACTGGTCGAGTTTATCGAGGCGTCGGAAAGGGGTGTCGTGAAGTAGCAGAGTCAAGTTTGGCGGAAACAAACTAAAGCCGACAACAAAACCGAAATGAATTACGGTCTCATCGCTGGTAACGGAGAATTTCCCTTTCTTGTAATCGACGGGGCAAGAAAGGCAGGCAAAGATTTGCGCGTTGTAGCAATCAAAGAAGAGACCGATCCCCGAATCGATGAGGTTGCAGAAAAGGTAGTTTGGGTTGGAGTCGGAAAACTCGGAAAGATGATTTCGTACTTTAAGAAAGAATCTGTCACGAGTGTTATGATGGCGGGTCAGGTAAGACATACCCAGATATTCAGTGGGGCGCTTCCCGATCTTAAAATGATCAGGATGCTCTGGAATATGCCGCACCGGAATACCGATTCGTTAATCGGCGGCGTGGCCGATGAGCTCGAAAAAGAAGGCATTACCTTAATCGATTCGACCTATTTTATCGCTGACAAGCTGGCACCTGAAGGTGTCTTAACCAAGCGACGGCCCAATCAAACAGAATTGGGCGATATCGAATACGGTTTGACGATCGCCAACGAGATTGCTCGTCTTGATTTGGGTCAGACCATCGTCGTTCGCGAGAAGGCGTGCGTTGCGATTGAAGCGATGGAAGGCACCGATGAGGTAATAAAACGTGCCGGAGACCTGGCGGGCGGAAAGCTTACTGTCGTCAAAGTCGCGAAACCGGGTCAGGACATGCGTTTCGACGTTCCCGTCGTAGGCATTCCAACGGTCGAGACGATGGTCACGGCGGGTGCGACCTGTTTATCGGTTACTGCGGGCAAAACACTAATATTTGACCTTAATCAGATGGTCAAGCTGGCTGACCGCAATAAGATATGTATTATCGGCAGTCCTGGCGGAACTAATCAAAACCGGGCTGCATAAATAAGAAAATCTTAAAAGGGAACGAATCATTATTCAATTTATTGACCTATCCGTTTATCAAGTAACAAATCTCCGGAGAAAACGATGAAAAGACAATTATTTTTTTTAACAATTATATTCTCTTTGGTGCTGCCTGCCGCAGTGCTTGCCAAAGATACCACCATTACGATTTCCGATGCGGAAAGAAAAATGGCGGAATACATTACTGCACAGCAGTTAAGTGATTATCTCCACTTTGTTGCGTCAGACGCGATGGGCGGACGTGATACGCCCTCGCAAGGGCTTGATATCACTGCAGAATTTCTCGCCCTTAACCTAAAGCGATGGGGGTTTAAGCCGGCCGGAGACAATGGAACATTTTTTCAGAAAATGATGCTCAACCGGGGAACCGTCGACCCCGGGAAGGTGAGGTTCAAGTTGGGCGGTACCGAGTTGAAATACAACGATGACTATTTTCTGATTGATGGAAACGGGGCCGGCAGCAGCTTGCTTGTTTTTGCGAAAAGCGGCTGGATGGTAAATTCGACGGGCCATAACGATTTCGCCGGAATTGACGTAAAAGACAAGATCATCGTTGTCAGCGGCGATGGGTTCAACGGAAGAAGTTTTCAACCTCCGAAAGGAGTCGCAGCGGAAGATCTGAAAGGCGTCAAGGGTACAGATTGGGCTGATCCGATAACCTATGCAAATGCAAACGGCGCAAAAGGATTGATCGTGCTTCCCTCGGCGCGAATCAAGAATTTTTGGGCTCAACTCGGCGGCTTTTTGAGCCGCGGGCAAATGTCGGTCGAAGGTTTAAACGGAACGCCGCGCCACGGCGAGCAGACAAAATCGGTTCCGATGATCCTCGTTTCGGAGAAAGTCGGAACCGAAATTTTTGCGGGCGAGCCGGCTGATGAGAAATCGATGAAGTCGTTTGAACTCAAGAAATCCGCGAGTATTGAGGCGGTCAATTCAAAGGATCGCGTTTCCACCCAAAACGTAGTCGCGATATGGGAAGGAAGCGATTCTGTTCTGAAAGAGGAAATGGTGGCTGTCGGCGCTCATTATGACCACGTCGGTACCCGTCCCGATGCAAGAGGCGATGACAAGATCTGGAACGGCGCTGATGACGACGGTTCCGGAACGGTCGCCGTCCTGGCGATTGCCGAAGCCCTGGCAAACGCAAAAATGCGTCCGAAACGTTCGGTTCTTCTGATCTGGCACGCCGGCGAAGAAAAGGGATTATGGGGCAGCGAATACTTCAATAAATATCCGACGGTAAACATTAAAAATGTGGTCGCCCAGCTCAATATCGACATGATTGGAAGGAGTAAAAAGGAAGGCGATACCAACCCGCAAAACAAGGAATTGTCGGGACCCAACGAAGTTTATTTAATCGGCGCTGATATGATGAGTTCGACACTCGGGATGGTGACCAAGGACACCAACGATGCGTACTTGAAGATGAAATATAACTACAAATATGACGATCCGAAAGATCCGAACCGGTTTTTCTTCCGGTCAGATCATTTCAATTATGCGGTTATCGGCATTCCGGTTGCCTTCTGGTTTGTTGGTGTCCACGAGGATTATCACGGCGCGGGCGACCATCCGGACAAGATCGATTACCAAAAAATGGAGAAGGTGACGCGGACTATCTTTTTGACGATGTGGGAAATCAGCGAACTCAGCCAACGGCCGATGGTTGATAAGAAACTCCCGGCGGAGCTAACCCGCCGCGGGTAGAAAATAAACTCCCCTGCTGATTTAGGAGGGGAGCCGTCGGGAATTGTTTTGACGAACCATCTCCAGCTAAAAGCCGTACCCCTCCTTGGTAAGGAGGGGAACCGTGAGCAACTTAATATTTGAAACTTTTAATTCGAAATTGAAATCGATAAGGCCGCAACCACCCCCGGATGAAAGCCGTACCCTCCTTGATAAGGAGGGGCAGCCGCTGAGGTTTAGATTTTGGTGGTAAATAAAACGAATACTCCCCTCCTGTTTTAGGAGGGGAGCCCCTTGGGCGGGGTGGCAAAAGACCAAAAAAATAAACCCCCTGATTCAGGGATGGGAGTCGGTCAATAATTGGCAACTTCAGCGGAACTTAAACCGAGCGCCTCGCGGATAAAGCTTTCAGCCTCCCTTTCGATTATCTCACCGTTTACGACGAAGGCCTTTTTGGTCAGAACATCACCGGTCGGGTCCAGTTCGGCCGGGATCAGAAATATATTCCACGGCGTTCCCCATCTCCGGTAGTCGCCGGTTCCCCACCGGTATTTATAATGAAGCGATTTTTTCCGGTCTGCCAAAGAAACCGATTCGATGACCACCGGAAACCCGATGTTTCTCCGCTCGATCGTTTCCCGAACCTTCTCCGTGTTCCCGTAAAGACTGACACCGATCACGGCAAACCCGTGATCTTTATATTTTTGGTACAGCTTTTGGGTAACCGGGGCTTGAAAATTTGAGGCGTGACACCACGGAGCAAAATAAAACACCATGACGAGCTTTTTCCCCTTGGTAAATTCCCGCAGATCGATATTTTCATTCTTTTGCGCCGCCGGGTATGTCCAATTGCGATAATCGATCTCTTTTTCGGTTATCTTCGCATATTCGTGTTTGTGCTGTGCAAACCCCGTTAAGGCGAACGCCGTCAATAACGCCGCGGAAAACAAAATCATTTTCATAAAAAACTCCAGCAAAAGCATATTTCCAAGGCAGCTCAATTACAAGTGAAAACTTCGCAACCGGATTTTTCAAACGCCGAAACGGGAATCGCCTGCGGCTTAATCCTGTACTCGCTAACACGCTTTATTACCGCTTAAATGGCTTGAATTTGGCCATCCAGTAGTTGTAATTTAAATAAATACCGGAAAGCGCGGATAAGCATGCCAGCGAGGAAAACAAAATCAGCAGCGTGATTTGCCAGGAGCCGGCGAAATAATAAAAGTGCGCCTGGCGGAAAAACCGGGTTGCCAAATTAGGCTCCGGAGTTTTTAGCACATCGCCCGTTTCGGCGTCAATCAGGATCGAATCCATCCCCATCCCGCCGACCGCTTGGTAAAAAGCCTTGCCGTCACGCATCAAAAGCGTCAGGGCAGTTGTCGGAAGGGTTTTTCCCGCAAAATCGTGCGCCTTTTTAATCGCATCATCCGGAGTGACTTTGACCCGTTTGCGGTCGATTACATCGACTTTTCCGCCTTCGACCGTGTTCGGGATGGAATACAAAATCCCGCTCAAGGCCCCGGCCAGAACCGGTACCGAGAC
>JBFGKW010000067.1:0-15949 GCA_041576495.1 Aridibacter sp.
GCTGAACGATCAATAGTGGTTAGTCGGCAGTTTGCCGACTCTTTTTTGTTTGTATGGTTCCTTTACTTTCGCTGAAATATAGTCGATATTTACCAATCGATTTAGTCAAATTAAGGAATTAAAGTCGTCTATGATTGGCGAGAAAATTCACCAATACGAAATCCTTAAAAAACTCGGTGCCGGTGGTCAAGGCACGGTCTATAAGGCTCTCGACACAAAACTCGATCGCAGTGTAGTAATCAAAGTTTTACCCCCCGAACTGACTTCCAAAACTGCAAATTTCGCTCGATTCGAACGTGAGGCAAAGCTTTGTTCTCAACTCGACCATCCAAATATCTGTACGATCTACGATTATCATGAGGATGACGGGACATTTTATATCGCGATGCAGCACATCGACGGAAAAAATGTTCGTGAGCTGGTCGACGGACGGCCCCTGGAGTTAACGACTGCGCTGAAAATCGAAATTCAGGTTTGTGACGCACTGGCTTATGCCCATTCAAAAAATATTATCCATCGCGATATAAAGGCCGGAAATGTGATGGTCAACAAAAATGGCCAGGTGAAAATACTTGATTTCGGATTGGCAAAATTGCTTCGTGAGCAGCCGATCGGCAAGCCTTCGAAGCAAATCGATTTGACGGAAATCGGGATTCCCTACGGAACCGCGACTTACGCGGCGCCCGAACAGGCCAAGGGTGAAATCACAGATCACCGTGCCGATATATTCTCGAGCGGGGTACTCTTGTATGAAATGCTGACGGGAATCTGGCCGTTTCAGGGAAAAACGGTCGTCGACGTACGGCATGAGATTTTGCACGGTACTCCGACTCCGATTGAGGAAATGCGCGATGATCCGCTTCCGCCAAGGCTCCAGCAGATCATTGACCGCGCGCTTGCCAAAGACCCGAAAGAGCGTTATCAGAAGATTGCGGAACTTCGTGACGACATGCGCAAGGTTCTGCTGGAAGTGACCGGGGCGACAATGATGCAGGATCAGTCGTTTGTGCCGCAACATCTTGAAAACGCAAATCCGGTGAAGCGGGCGTGGAACTGGATTACCGGCAAAACAGGACCGGATAGTAGTTCACAGCAATCGACCTCGGTCTCGATAACACCGACTTACGCCCCTGATGTTACCCTTACGACTTCGGGTAAAGAGAAAAAGACGGTTGCCATCCTGCCCTTTACGAATTTGGGCAAAGATCCTAAGGCGGACTTTTATGAATTCGCGCTTGCCGACGCCGTTATTACAGAACTCGCGCAGCTTAAATCATTGATTGTCAGGCCAAGCTCCGTAATTGCCAAGTATCAGGGCGACGAGGTTGATCCGCGAACCGTCGGTCGTGAACTCCGGGTTCATGCTGTCCTGAGTGCCAGTTTTATCATTGCCGGAGAAAGAATGCGGGTCACCGCTCAACTCCTGGATGTCATAACGGGCGACATACTTTGGAGCGACAGGATAGACGCTGAGGGCGAAAACATTCTTGTGCTGCAGGATTTTATCGGACAGCACATATTAGAAGGGCTCCGCCTCGAACTTTCAGACGAAGAGCAGGAAGTGCTCGGGAGGCGGCCGACTGAAAACGCGGAGGCATACGAAGAGTATCTTCGCGGACGTGATAATTTCGGCCGGTTTATATTCCGGACTGTTTCGGCCGAAGACTGTGATGCGGCGATCGATAATTTTAAGCGCGCTATCGAACTCGATCCGGAGTTTGCTTTGGCTCACAGCGGTCTCGGGGCTTGTTATGCCAATCGGGTATTTAAGGGGATTGGCGACGCGGAAGATTATACGCTCGCCGAAGCTTCTTTTGAGAAGGCGTTTAAATATGACCCGTCCGTCTCTGAAGCAAGGGTTTTGATGGTGATGATTTACCTAGCCCGAGATGAAAAAGCTACGGCCCGCGTACAGATCAGAGAGCTCCAGGAGGAGTTTCCGAATGAGGCTCCCATTTATTTTGTGAAGGGAGTTGTTCATCGGCTTGATGGTGAATACGATGAGTCACTCAAGAGCTTTCAAAAACTTTCCCGTCTTGATCCTGCAGCTCAAGCGGTATCAAGTTACAACCGGGCCAGGATTTATACTTATAAGGGTGAATACGACAAGGCCTTAAAAGAGCTGGATAAGGGGCAGAAGGCTGAACCAAACCATCCGATGCTCAAGATATTTCGTTCCAATGCGCTGTTTCATCAAGGCAACGTCGACGAAGCGATCGAATTGATAAAGGGCGTTCTTGAAGACAATCCGAGAATGGATGGAATTCGGCCGATGTATGCGATTTACCTTGCTTACAAGGGTGATCGCGATGAAGCCTATGCCCAATTATCCGAAGAAGCCAAGAGTCTGTCGAAGGCGGACCATGACATGGCTTTCTGGATGTGTTCGTCATATGCACTGCTCGGCGAAAAAGATGAGGCGATAGACTGGCTCGAGCGGGCAGTGAGACTCGGAAACGAGAATAAGCCTTGGTTTGAAAAGGACAAGACGCTTGATTCGATACGTGATGATGAAAGATTTATCGCGTTGTTAAAGAGTATTCGGCGATAATCCAGCTGCCCATATTTTCAGTTCCCGTTCCCAAGACTATTTAATAATTGAAATTTGAATACAGCCTGCGCTTGAGTGCGTCAAGCCTCAACATCCGGTTTCGGACCCAAGAATCTTCTTCGCGGTCGGGTTTACAAACTCTCGTTGAATTTGAGAGATTATGAACAATTTCGCTTCCGCAAAAACCATTCAAACATCAGTTTTTATCGCGATCCTCATTTTTTTCCTTATTCTATCGATCTTGAGCATCGTCACCTACCGGCCGGAAGTTGACGAAGGCATGTTCGCAAGTCCGGCTATCAATCTAGCGGAGGCGGGCCACTTTGGGACAACCGTCTTGGATACGTCCGGAACCAACTTAACAAGGATCGAAGAGCGGACTTATTGGGTAATGCCCCTTTTCCTGCTTAACGCGGCGGCTTTTTTCAAGGTATTAGGAGTCGGACTCTTTTCGATGCGGCTGGTTTCAACATTTTGGGGGCTCGTTCTTTTGGTCTCCTGGTATTTGATTCTGCTCAAGCTTTCAAGGGACCGAACGATTGCACTGCTGGGAATGGCGCTCATCGCGTTTTCCTATATGGTCATCATTACTTCCTCAATGGCGCGGATGGACCTTATGAGCGCCTCGCTGGGATACCTTGGAATTGCTGCCTATCTCGCGCTTCGGGAAAGGAACTTTGGTGCCGCGATACTATTCAGTCAGACTTCCGTCATGCTCTCCGGGTTGACTCATTCAAATGGAATAATGGCGTTTCTGGGGCTCGCTTTTTTAGTAATTTATCTCGATTTCAAACAAATCCGTCCAAAACATTTCTTGTTTTGTTTGTTGCCCTATTTGATAGGCGGAATCGCCTTCGGTGGATGGGTTTTGCTCGATGTTGAAGCGTTTCGGGATCAGTTTTTGGATAATGCGAGAATGAGCGGTAGGATGGATGGATTTACCTCTCCGTTAAACGGATTCATTCGAGAATTCACCGAAAGATATCCAAGCGCATTCGGTCTAAACGCCAATACTTGGGGGCATTCGGGGCCGATTTATTTGAAGAGCCTGATTTTGATCGGTTATGTCGTTGGCGTAATGGGGCTCATTTTGACAAAACGGTTGCGGACGAACCCCAATTATTTCTGCTTGCTCGTTTTGGCCGGGATTTATTTTATTTCGCTTTCAATCCTCGACGGACAAAAACAAACCTATTACTTAGTCCACATCATCCCGCTCTATGTTGCGTGTCTTGCAATTTGGATCCATTGGGCCTGGAACAAGGGTAACGGAGTGATTTGGCGATTCAGCTTGATCACGGGGATCGTCATTTTTGTTGGTTTGCAGTTGGGAGGGATAGCGTTGCGGGCCCGACAGAATACCTATGGAAACTTCTATTTGCCGACGATCAATTTTCTGAAGCAAAATGCCGGCGAAGGCGATTTGATCTTCGGCAAATCGGATCTGGGTTTTGGGCTGAATTTTGCGGAGAATTTTGTCGACGACGGGGAATTCGGATATTCGTCCGGACGGAGACCGGAATTTATTGTTTACGATTCGCAAGTCGAAAACTCGTTAATCGATTCGAAAGAGTTTTTTCCGGAATTCCACACCTATTTTCCAGATTTACTCAAGAACGAATATGACCTGGTTTATAGAAATGAAGGTTACCGCGTTTATAAACGGCGTCATTAGCCCTCAAACAGCCGGAATTACTTAGTTCCGCCCACTTGCCTCGTATCCAATACGGCACCAATCGGATTTTTACCAGCAGCCTGGTTTAAGTATGGACTTCCCGTGCCCAGCCGGTAGTTATTGTTTTGCGCATCCATAAAACCAACTTTATGGATGGATGACGGATAGAAGTTCTTTGGACCGTATTCCTTGCTGCTACCGCCGACGATAATATTATTCTCCAAAACCGCCCCCGAAAAATACTTAGTCAGCGTTGATTTTCCAAGTGTTCCGCCGTCGCCAAAAAAACCATATTCGTTTTCAAAAACGATATTGTTTCGAAATACGAAATTTAGAGTCGGTGCGCCGTAGGCGATCGTAATACTCCCCGAATGAATAACGGTGTTATTTTCAACCACCAACCCGTTCCAATCCGACACCTTAAAAAAGAATCCGCGGCCGTCATACTTTTTAGAATCAATATCGTAAAAAAGGTTATTTCGGACCGTCAGCCGGCGACCGCCATCACCCTCCCCGCCATAGACGTTGATCGCACTGCCGGAACTCCGAACAATGTTATTTGATACTTCGATGTCCTCGAGCGTCGCATGTTTTCCGCTGTCTTCTCCAGTTCTGAAAACGAGCCCGGTACCTTCCTGGGCCATTGCCCAATTGTTTGTCATCAGGTTGTTTTCAATTTTTATGCGCTTCCCGCTTTTAATTTCAAGGAAGTTTTTGACGACCCATTTGGTTCCCATCCAATCGATCGGCTTATTCATCCAGTTATCTTTTACTAGACAATCCGCGGGAATAAGTCTTAACTTCGACTCCGCTCCACCAAAAAGAACGCTTTCCGCCGCGGCCTCAAGATAATTGTTGATAATTTCAATGTGCCCGTCGCTGGCCCACGTCGCAATTGCCTGACTCTCCTCTCCCTCGCGCTTAAAATCGGAGAAATGACTGTTTTCGATTTTTAAGAATCGTCCGTTAGCGGCGATTCCCCGGCGCTGACCGAAATTTTTATCTCCGTACATATAAACCCGGTCGAATTCGATGTGGTGCGGCAGATCTTCAATTCTCGATTCATCAGTCTTGCCAATCTGAACGATGTCGTAGAGTCCGTCAATCGTCGGCATAAACTCGATTGCGATAAACCGAAAATGATGGGCACCGGCGGCGGTCGATATAACCGGTTTTCCTTTAACGTTAGACTTAAGCTTGGGAAGTATCCTGATAAATCGTTTCGGATCGATCCGTTTTCCGGGAGGAGGCAGCTGCGAATCCGGCAGTGACGGACGGATTGTAATCACCTCATTTCCATTTTTATTGGGCAATTCAAATGCGCCCGTAAAGGTTGATCCGGGTTCAAGCAATATCGTATCGCCGGGTTTCGCGCGATAAAGGGCCAGCTGAAAACTCTCTCCGGATTTTACAAGAATCGTATCTCCCGAAATTTGGGGTTCAGCAAGATGCGAGTCACCGACCGGGCCGGAAAAAATATAAGGATTGTGGTTTAGAATAATGGCCAAAACGGTTACGAGAGAAATAAAAATGAACGCCGCTCCTCCGACCAGCCACAGCAGCTGCCTCGACCATTTTTTTTTCCTCTGCCAGTTTGCCACTTCCATCCTTTTCATTATTAGCGATCTTCTTTCTCAAAAACGAACTGGTTACAGCCGAGTCCGACTCCGCCGCATTTGAGTTTTGTCAACCGGTAGTTTTTTGCCTGAAAAAACTCAAATATCTCGTCAGGTGTCGCGACCTCGTAGGGATAGCCGCCAACCCAATCGATGATATCGCACCAACGGTTCATTCCGCGGTGATTCCGGTAATGCGCCCAGTATTTGATGTATCCGACCGGGTCGCCACTCAAACAATAATTAATAAATCGCCTTACTTCATCCGGAATAATAACGATGACGGCATAAATCGGCTTCAGAAATCGCGGCAGGCTGCAGTAAGTCTTCTTGATCCAGTTCCATCGCCTGGCTTGGCTCCCGGTGTCGTTGTATATCGCAATAAAGAGTTTGCCATCCTCCCTGACCGGCACGTCGGCGTTTGCGAGAGCTTCCCACATACTCCCGGTATGATGCAAAACGCCCCACGAATAAACGATATCAAATTCCCCTAAGGTTTCAATATAAGGCAGGTCCAATGCGGATCCCTGTTCCACAATCCAGTCTTCATCACCGTCAAAAAATCGTCGCTTGAGTTCCATCGTGCAGTGAAAGGAAGCCGGGTCAAAGTCAAATGAATGAACGCTTGCGCCGAGACGCCTGGCCGCAAGGGAAAAAAGTCCGCTTCCTGACCCGATATCAAGAAAACTCTTCCCAGTCAGACTCCCGGTACCCAGCATCTCACGGAGTGAGTTCTCGGCGCTTATGATCCGCTCTTCATTGACTACATCAAGGAATCGAGTCCAATTCTTGCCAAATTCAAACCGGTCGCCGCGGCTGACTTCGTTAAAGTGTTGTTTCGTGATCTCTTGCGTTTCGTTTAAAGCTGTTTCCATAGATTTTTTAACCAGCAAGGTCGAACCTAATAAAACAGCCAATAAACGATAAATTTCACATATTCAGCGGCAACCACCCGCCAACCTCTGAGGCTAAGCCACCACGACCCGGGCGGTGGAGTCTGTTCGCCGGTTGAGGGAGATATGATGCCGATTTTAACGTTTTTATCGGCGATCACTCTGACGAATGTCCAATGGGCCCGTTTCGTGTGATACGGTGAAGTGACCAAGAGGATCGATTTCAGGTTCTCTCTGGCCGCTTTGGCCTTCAGGATTCGCGCCTCATAAATCGTGCCCGTGACATTCGGAGACAAGATCTCTATTCGCTCTTCGGGAACGCCTTGAGCGATCAGTTCTTTTTTTGCGAGTTGAACGAATGGCGGATTCCTTTCCTCGTAGCGCGACCATCCGGCGAACTCACCGTCGTTGGTCAAATAGACTCGATCGCCGATTCCCTTCTTGAACGTGGCGGCTGCATGATGAGTGCGTTCAACATAAGATGAAGAGCCGCTGAGCACCAATATAGCATCGGCGTTTTTGAGCGGTTTTTCAATTATCAGGTTTTTTGCAATAAACGGCGAAACGATTATCCAAAGGATCGCAAAAACGAGCAACGTAAAGACCACCTTGTAAACCGTAATTCTTCTGTTCACTGGATTCTCACTTTCGATATTATCCGGCGAAGTTCGTCGACCTTGGAATCCCAACTATCATTCCGAACCGAGTCACTGATCTCTTCACGCGGGGTTTTGTCTTCTAACGCCGCCGATATTTGTTTGACGAAATCTTCGTGGCTCTCGCCAATCCGGCAGTGACTCAGAATCCTTACTTCGGGAATATCGGTTGAGACTACATTTAACCCGGCGGCCAGATATTCTCTCACCTTTAGAGGATTAGCCGCCAACGTCAAATCGTTTATTTCAAAGGGGTTAAGCGAAACATCAAACCCTTTGCAGTAATTGGGGAGCTCCTCATAAGGTTTCCGGCCCAAGAAATGTACATTTTTGGCCGAACCAAGAATCTTGACTTTTTCGACCGCGTCAACAGCAACTTTCCCGATCAGGACGATCGAACCGTGCTGGTATTCGGCGGCTATTTTCTTTATCAGTTCGTAATCGACCCAGTCTGCAAGGAGTCCGTGAAACCCCAAAATCGGTTTTGGCAGCGCTTTTATTTCATCGGGAATTTCCATGGCAGCGTCAAGGCTCTTGCGGAAATGCACCCAATCCGTACCGTGTCTGATGATATGCGTATTCTTGTTAAAGCGTTTTTTGTCGCGGAGCAGTTTTTCCGCCGCAACGATGACCAAATCAGATTTCCTGAATAATTCCTCTTCTATCTTTTTGAGTCCGCTCGCAACTCCCGTAAACTCGGTATAGTCGTCAACACAGTAATAAATGATTTCACTTTCATTTAGCTTTCCGGCAAGCAATCCTGCCGCCGGATTGAAAACCATATTTGTCGGATTCTGGAAATTTAACTTTCGCATCGCCTTTTTAACCTGGCGCAGCAATATATATTCATTGAAGTTCCTTGAAATCGAACTGCCGTAGGCGGGAATCGCGATCGGACTGAGGACGTGAATATTCGGTATCACTTCTCTGACGGGTTCTGTGAATTGTTTGAGTTTTGAAAAAATTCGCTTTAGGTCCATTGAGGAAGCCGTCGGCACCCGGTTGGCAATCGCATTTACCCAGAGTATGCGGTTTTCTTTTGAAAGAACGCGCATCAGATGGGTTTTCGAAAGCGGATCACCGGTCCAATCGTGGCTGAAACACAGGATATCCTTCCCGCGCAAAATATCTGCCGTTTCATCTGTCACCTGACCGGATTTTGTTTCTTCTGCAATAAGCACAGCTACTTCTTGAATACTCGCTTGATCTTCGTTCGGGCGGAATCCGGCAAACGCTGGTAACCCTTAATTGCGAGCCGATACAAGGCATCTTTTGCCGCATGTCTTTGAAAAGTTGTCAGGTCGCGCTGGTATCGATAACTGGCAACGGTCCGGCCGCCAAAACGTTTCAAGAAAAGATGCGATCCTCCCATACTGAATCGCTTGAAACCATTTTCGCACGACCATTCGATCGCTCTCCATACCAGCAGATCATTAGGACGTAAATTCCGGTATTCGGGGATTGAATTATTGGCCGCGTACTCAACCAGGGAGTTTTTATAAAATCGAAAATAACTTCCGGCTATTATTTTACCCTCCGTTTTTGCGATAAACGTCCGCTTGTATTCTTTTTGTTCCCAAGCGGCCCTGAAAACTTTCCAATCATCGGGCTCAACCTTTTTTGACTTGCACCAGGCAACGTGGATTGCGTGAAGTTCGCTAAGTTCTTCCAACGTTTCTAATTGTGATATCTGTATCTTTTCTTGCCTGATCGCTTTTCGGATGTCGGAACGCCTCGATTGCGAGAAGCCTTTAAATATCTCCTCGCTTCCCTCCGACAAATCAAGCATCACAACCTTAAAACTTCCTTTTGCCCGCTTCATCCTGAATCCGAGATCTGTAAATGCATCGATTCTTGTGGCGCTGTGGAGTGTGATTAGTTCACAATTGCTTCCGCCGGCCGCGGTAAGTCCGTCGACCAGCATTTTTACAGCCCGATCCTGATCGACGTGCTGAGAAATCGATACCTGCGGCCGTACTTCGATACCGGAGTTCAAGTGATTATGAATATTTACGCCGCAAACGGCCGCCACAACCCGGTCTTTATCAACCACCAAAACGGCGAACGGATTTTGGCCCTCCCAATACGGCATTCTAAAAAACCCTGGTGAAGTATAGTGGCTCGGATAGGTGGAATCGGGCAAAAACTCGTGCCATTTCTGCTCGAGTGCGGGTTCCGGGAAACTTCTCTCAATTCTGAATTCCATATAACGCCGATTGCCTGTTACGCCTCTTCCGGGAACCCGTTATTCATCGCGACCTCCCCGTCAATCCCCTATTTGAACCTCTTCGCCTTCAAGGCAGCGCCGCTGCCAAATCTCGAAGTTCAATAAGAAGAAAAGTCTTAACTCGTGGTTTTCTCCCTTTTCGTGCTGAACTACAAGTTCCCGGACGAAGTCAGCGTCAAAAATACCGCGTGCGAGACTGCGCTCGCTCAGCACAAATTCGTCGAGCAAAAACCGGAAATCATTTCTCAACCAATCGCCAACCGGTACGGGAAAACCCATCTTCGGCCGGGTCAGAATTTCCCGGGGCAATATGCCTTTCATCGCCTCGCGCAATATCCATTTTGTGACTCCGCGCCTCAGTTTCATACGGGAGGGCATTTTTGCCGTCAGTTCGACAAGCTTGTGGTCCAGGAAGGGCACCCGGCTTTCGATTGACGCTGCCATCGACATCTGGTCCTGCTTCATCAGAAGTTCTTGAAGATAGGTTTTGATATCGGTATAAAGGATCTTGTCGAGCACATCGTGTGCATCATTTTGCTCAAACCAAATTCTCTGATTCGCATAGGGGTTTAAATCCGCAATTCTTGACTTGGCGTCAGGTGTCAGAAGCCGGTTCTGCATCGATTTTGAAAAAATCGCAAAGTTGTCAAACAACAGATTTTCGACATCGGCATCGCGTGAAAGAAAAGTCCTTGTTAGTTTTCTGTTAACGGAATTCGGAAGTGTAGAAATTCCCGATTTCAAAACCCGGCGAAAAAATGCCGGGGTTAGGTCTTCGTACTTTCGTCCATACTTCAAGAGCTCAAGCGCCTTTGAATAGCGCCCGTAACCGGCCATCATCTCATCACTTCCTTCACCGGTCAGAACAACTTTCACCTTTTCTTGCGCGAGTTTGGAAACGAAATAAAGGGGTACTGATGCGGAAAAACCAAGCGGCTCGTCCTCATGCCAGATCAGACTCGGAAGTTTACGGAAAAAGTCCTCGGGCGTGATGGTTATTTCCTTGTGCTCGGTATTGTACGCGTTGGCGACCATTCGGGCGTATTCGAATTCGTTTGCCCCGCTCTCCTTAAACCCAACGGAAAATGTCTTGATAGGCTGGCTGACCATCTGCGACATCAATGCGCATATTGCAGATGAATCGATTCCTCCCGATAAAAACATTCCAAGCGGAACATCCGACATCAATCGGAGTTCAATCGATTTTTTAAATTCCTCGAGCCAATTCTCGATATGTTCCGCGTCGGAAATCCCTTCATCTTTTGGTTCGGATGACAGATCCCAATATTTCTCGATGGATAAACTGCCGTCTTTCCAAATAAGAAAATGACCCGGCATAAGTCGTTTTATATTTTTGTAAAGCGTTTCGTCAGCAGAGGTTCCGTGATTCGCGAGTTGATCCGGAAGTACCGAATAATTCAACTCCGGTTTGATTGCGTCCGACTTAATAAGCGTCTTTATCTCGGATCCGAAGAATAAATTTCCGGCTGTGTCATGGACGTAGTAGAGTGGTTTTATACCAAGCCTGTCGCGGGCCATAAAAAGCCTCTGCTTTTTTTCGTCCCAAATCGCAAAGGCAAACATTCCCCTTAATTTTTCAACGCATCCCTCACCATATTCTTCGTAAAGGTGAAGAATCGTTTCAGTATCCGACGCTGTTTTGTATTGATAACCCTTTTCTTCCAGTTCCGCGCGGTGGTCGGCGTGATTATAGATTTCACCGTTATAAACTAGGACACAAGAACTGTCGGCGTTAAACATCGGCTGGTGACCGCGGGCAACATCGACGATAGAAAGCCTGCGGTGGCCCAAACCAATATTCCCGCGGATAAAGCTGCCCTTGTCATCCGGACCGCGATGAGCGATAACATCACGCATCTCGTCGAGAGCCGATTCGTCAACTCGACGGTTAGACATTGTTGTAAAGGCTATACCGTTGATACCGCACATAGGTAATTAGTAAGCTTGCCCGTGAGAATTCGATTCTTCTGGGCTGCATAGCTCACGATAGGTAGATAAAATCGCACGAATATTTTCCAATCCGTCATCGGTCGATTTGACTCTCTCGGGGGAATTCTCAAATTCGCTTTCAATCGCCGCCAACAATTGATCGATATTCCGAACGCCTATCAATGTGACGCCATCCGGACGCATGCCGTTATCTGTTGCAATAACCGGGGTCCCCAGAAAAAGGGCTTCCCGGATTGAAATCGCGTCGCCATCAAAAACCGTCGTTCGAAGCATCAAATCGGAATCTTCGATGAGCCGCAACACAACGTCCCTTGGCGTATCGCCGGCCAACATTATATGTTCGGCAAAAGGTTTAGAGGCGATTAAATCCCGCAAAGTCGTTTCGATGGATCCCGAGCCGATAATAACCAGTCCCGTTTTCGGATAACGGCTCAAAACCTTTTCCATAACTTCGATCTGTTGCGGCAAGTCGTAATCAGTTTCCAGCAGCCCGACAGTGATCAGGATTCGTTCATGATCCTCCCAAAAAGCACGGAACTTTTTCGGTATTATTATCTCCGGACCGGGCTTTTCTAATGCAAAGGGTGAAATCATTAGGATTCGGTTGGGTTTTACGCCGAACTTCCGGAACATCTCAATCATTGATTTGTTGACTACGATTATTCGGTCAAGCCGCCGAAAAACAAACCCCCGAATTCCCCACGGTGATGCGTTTTGCCCCTGTTTGGAGACGGCATACCCGCCGGAATGAAATGTCATCACCGATTTCCCTCGCGAAAACATACCGCAAATGAATATCAGCATCTGTAAGCGGACGCTCAAATTTCCGCCGATATGGAGATGCAGAATGTCATATTCCAGCGTCAGTATTAACCGCAATAGTTGATACGACGACCGGGGAAGATACAGATTCTCGTGATTTCCGTTATTTCCTCCTTTGGTTATCGAAATGATCGAAGACCTGCAGCCATTTTTTAGAAGCTCGTCCTGTATCGCGAGCATATTTGTTTGAACACCACCGCGCGGGGGTGGATATGGTCCTAGCTGCAGAACGTGCATTTTTGTTTTTTAACCGGTACTTTCCAGTAAGGCCGCGAGGTCGATATCGATGGGTGATCCGCGTTTTGCTGATTCAATCATCATAAGGCAGACAATAGTCGCCCTGGCACCGTCAAATACCGAAACGGCTGTATTTCTGCCGGCTCTGATGTCATCGATAAAGGTCTTTAACTGAACGTCATATCCCTTTGAGGCAAATTTTCTGCTTCGTCTTCTTTCTTTAGATTTTTTTACCGAAAGGCGCTTGAAATTTTCGGTTGAAACCCCGACGCCCTCAGCGAATACTTCGACGAGTTCACCCTGGGCGGTTTCGCTGCCGACCGTCGTGTAAAGAAAATTTCCGACCGAGCCATCCGCAAACCTGACGCTTGCCGCAATGTTGTTAATGCCTAACGGTTCTTCATTACCGATCGGGAGACTCTGCGCCGTCACGCTAACCGGCTCAGATTCAGTCAGCCAATACATCAAATCGACGAAGTGGCATCCTTCGCCTACAGTCGCGCCTCCATATTTCGGATCGCCGCCCCAGAAATCGCCTTTCATCCCGGGAGAACACATTCGTGTCGTTACGATCATCGGGTTGGTCCTGCCCAGTAGTTCGCGTTTCATTTCCACATAATACGGGGCGAACCGGCGGTTAAATCCGACACAGACCTGTTTTTGGTTTCTCTTAGCAGCCCGGTAAATTTCCCGGCATTCATCGACCGAAACGGCCATCGGTTTTTCGACAAAGACATGCTTTCCGGCGTCGAGGGCTGCAACCGTTTGCGCCGCGTGATGGTGGGATGCGGAAGAAACCAGTATCACATCGATATCCGGGTCCACCAACATCTCATTGTAGTCTGAACATGCATAATTCGCTCCAAACCGAAGTGCGTAGCTCTTGCCCCGGGCGCCGCTGGAAGAGTAAACGGCGAGCAAATTTGCACCGGAAGCCTTATTGATCGCAGGCAGATGGGCCCATTTCGCTAAATTTCCAGCGCCGATCAATCCGATATTTACTTCTTCTTTTTTGACCGGTTGCGGATCCGGCAAGTTGAGTTTGCGAACGGGCTGATAACTGCTAATTACATCCCCCGCGTCATTGGCCGGATAACGGAGAAGAACTGCGAGGCTATTCGACTTGCCATCGATTATCGTTTGATATCCTTTTGCGGCTTCGACCAGTTCAAACTCGTGTGTTATCAACGATTGAACATTAACCTTTCCTACTGACAGCAACCGCAAAAATTCTTCCATATTGCGGTTTTCTGTCCACCGGACATATGAAACCGGGTAATCATGACCCTCTTTTTCATAGACCGGGTCATAACTCCCGGGACCATAGGCCCTTGCCATTAATAGCTTTAAGTCTTTTGCATACATCACATCCCGGTTGAGCTCGAGCGGGCAGGCTCCAACCACCACGATCCTTCCCCGTTCGCGGCACATTTTGGCAGCTTCCTGAACCGGGAGAGGAGAATTTGAAGCAACCGCGACAATTACACAATCCGCCCCCCGTCCTTCTGTCAGCGCCGCAATTTCCGCTACCGCTTTTTCGCCGGCGGCAACACCGAAATCGGCACCGGTTTCTTGCGCCAAAGCGATCCGTTCGGGAACCAGATCATTAGCAATTACGACTCCGCCCTGAACGCCGACGAGTTGAGAAACCAACTGACCAACGAGGCCAAGACCCATTACGACTACCCTTTCGCCAACTTCAATTCCCGCCTGCCTGACGGCATTCATGCCAATCGCGCCGAGGGTCGTGAAGCAGGCGTGCTTAAACGGAACGTTATCAGGGGTCCGCGCGATCAGGTTTCTTCCGACATTGATCGTTTCACCGTGGCCGGTACCTTCACCGCCGTATGCCACCCGTTGACCGATAGACAGATCAGTGATTCCTTCCCCCTTTTCGACGATTACGCCGGCACCCGAATAACCGAGTACTGCATACTCGCTAAACTTCGCACGGACTTCATTTATAGTGCTTATTGGGTCGGTTTTCTGCATTATGTCCCAGACCTTCCGGAGGTGCGAAGGATTATCTGCAACCTCTTTCAACAGACTGTCAGTATGAATGTCGGCGGTTTCTGTCCCGCTTGAGATAAGCGAGTAAAAAGGCCGCACGAGAACATGATTTTTTGATACCTTGGGGTCCGTCACGTCGTCGACGATGATTTCTTTTAAACCTCTGCGGATAACCTGCTTCATAAATTAATAGTCAATGTTTGAATCGGAAATTTTTATTATGAAAAATATTTGAATTTCTGAGGCGGGAATAATGCATTCATAATGCCGACATCAATTAATAAAATCTCACGAAACAAGCGTGTTTGTCAATGTTTTCCATATTTACCCGGCCGGTCAAAACCTCACTGAATCGCGATTAAACTGAGTGTGTTTCCGGTTTCTTTGAAACCTGGATGGCGCTATTTCTTTTCGAGTAATTCCCTGTATAGACCATTGATATTTCCAAGCTGTTTTTCCAGCGAAAACCTCTCTTCAACGGTTTTTCTGCCAAATTCTCCGAATACTTTTGATTTATCCGGGTTTTTCAGCAGAATGGCCAAACGATCAGCCAGTTTTTCATCATCGTCCGGTTCAACCAAGTAACCGGTACGGCCTTCGATAACGGCTTCGCCCGCACTTCCCGTATCTGTTGCTACAACCGGCAATCCAGCTCCCATATACTCAAGAATCGAATTAGAAAAGCCTTCGGCCAATGAGGTCAGAACCCCGATTTCAGTGATCGAAAGGAGCTCCGGTACGGTTGTGCACCCACCAATAAAATGAGTCGTATTTTCGACTTCAAGCTTCGCGGCAAGCGCGGACAGCTCAGCAATTCTCCCGCCCTCACCGGCAAATATATAATGGACTTCCGGAAATTCCTCGTTTAACCTCTTTGCGGCGCGAAGCAGCATCTCCTGATTCTTTACATTATGCCTTAGGTTGGCGAGATGGGTAACATACTTGATCTCCCGTTCCGCAGGCAATCCAAAACCAGCACAGATCGCGGGACGCGACGTTTCTTTCGCTCTCAGCCGGGCAGGATCGACCGCGTTATGGACAACCCTTATTTTCGGGGCCGGTATCGACTGTTTCGAAAGGTAGTTTTTGACGGATTGGGAGTTGGCGATTATTGAATCGGCAAGCGAAAAGATCCAATTTTCGACGCGTTGCTGCCATTTCGTGCGTACATCACCGGTTTCACGTTTAGAGGCAATCTTTACGGGAATTCCGGCAAGTTTTGCGGCTGTTATTCCAAAAACGTTGGTGTAAAAATCATGAGTCTGGACGATATCGATCTCGTTACTACGCA
>JBFGKW010000068.1:0-15349 GCA_041576495.1 Aridibacter sp.
ATATCCCTCAAAGCGCTCTTTGTCCGCTTCGTAGGACGACATTTGGACCGTTCAAACAGGCGTCCATGCCAGTGGATTAAACGCGACAATGACATTTTCGCCCCGTAGATCCGACAACTTCACCTTTCCGGCACCATCAAGGTGCGACGCTAACTCGAAATCAGGCGCCATATCTCCGACGTTTAACATTAAATTACGTCTCCTTTATGTTTATTAAATGTACGTATTAGAACTATCGATAGACTATATTTTATTTGCCTTTTGTTCAAGTATGAGATCTTCGGCTATCCCTTCATAGCCATCATTGATTCTATTAGTTTTGCCGCCTCCGGTATCGCATCGACAGCTTTTAGCACCTGGGGATCATTCTCGAGTAAAACCTGGATTCCAGCTTCGCCTGAGTATTTGGCCGTTGCAATCTGTTCTCGAAGTCGCGATTTTGCGTAATCGGCGTTTGATTCGATATTCGCCCGTGTCAGTCCGTTTTTTTCGTCTTTGACTGTAAACGCGATGTAAGCATCAAAAATCTCATCGTCGATTTTTATATCATTCCTGGCGATAGTTGTGATAAAGCTCTGTTTCTCAGTTTTGAACGAATCAAGGCCCGCAATATCTCCGGCGACGAGTTGACGGACAAAGAAAAAAGCCGATTCGGAAATGCGGAATCTCAAATCGTTCAGTTCGAATCCCGGAGCCTTTAAATCCGGTTCGATGCCGCGCCCTCCGTAGAATGTTCGGCCGCCGGCAGTTTTCACGGGCTTTCCCTTTGGTTTATCTGCTTCATTCCTGTTCGCCGCATCGGTTTCCTGTGTACCGTCGCTATGGGTAAAATACTCGTAAATCGATCCGTTTGAGTAATCCCGCTGCAATGACCGCCCGTAGGGCGTGTAATACCGCGCCGTGGTCAAAGTCAAACCGGTTCCGTAGGGCAGCGGAAATACCTTTTGCACCAGTCCTTTTCCAAAACTCTCGCTTCCGACCACCAAACCGCGGCCGTAATCCTGAATCGCGCCGGCAACAATCTCGGATGCGGACGCCGAGCCGCCGTTTATCAAGATGACCAGCGGAAACTCGTGCCTGGGACCGTTTGTCGCCCTTAAATCCCGTGAGACCGCATATTTCGAACGGCCCTTTACCGAAACTACCGTTTGGCCGCGTGAAACGAACCTGCTTACGACTTCGATAGCCTGCGGCAAAAGCCCTCCGCGGTTTCCACGTAAATCCAGGACCAGGCCAGTCATACCTTCCTTTTTCAGATCAGCGATCGCCCGATCCAATTCGTTGGATGTAGTCTCCTGAAATCCTCCGGAGAGACCGATATAGCCGATCTTGTTGTCGAGCATGAAATAATTTCGAATCGACGGAAGCGGAACGCCGCCGCGCACGATTTCAACTTCAATCGGTTTATCGATTCCGGCCCTTTCAACCTTTAGCTTAACCGGTTTTCCCTTTTCGCCACGGACGTTCTTGGAAACCTCACTGCTTGACCAACCTTCGGCACTCTTGCCGTCAACTTCAACGAATTTGTCTCCGAATCGAAGCCCCTGTTTATCCGCCGGCGTGTTTGGAATCACCGATTGAACATAAACGCCGTTTCGGTGCTGAAGAATCGAAACTCCGATACCGTAAAACTGAGACTGCTGTTCTTCATAGAGCTTTCTGAATTCGTTCCGTGTAAAAAATGAAGAATGTGGGTCGAGTGTCCACAGCATTTGTTGGATCGAGCTGTCAAGAACATTTTCCCGGTCAATCTCGGTCGGATAATTTTCATCGATCACTTTCAAGGCTTCGCTGTAATCCGATGAAACAGACTCATTCGTTATCGAATTATTAGCCGACGAACCGCCCGGAAGCCGTCCGAAAATCCCACCGATTAAGGCGGCCGCTGCTATCAGAATAAATGCTATGATCGAAAATTGTTTGTTCATAAATGGTTATTCCGGTTAAAAATATACCATATTTAGGTGGTTTTTTCGCGGCCGGAGGTTGCCGGCATTATGAGGAGCGGAATTTACAAAAACATGGCAGCCATTTAACATATACTACTTTTCAGAATGAGGATGTCCCTTTCTATTGTAATTCCCGCATATAACGAGGAAGCCCGTATCGGAGCTTCGGTTTTGAGGATTCTTGAGTTAGTCAATAACCGGGGTCTCGATGCGGAACTGATTGTCGTGGATGACGGTTCCATGGATTTGACGATTGCATCTGCCGAAAAAGCGTGCGCCGAATTTCCCGCCCTCAAGACACGAATCATTGCGTATGACGAGAACCGCGGAAAGGGATTCGCCGTCAAAAAAGGGCTCCTCGCCGCCGAAAATGAAATTGCGCTGTTTACCGATGCCGACCTTTCAACGCCGATCGAAGAATATGAAAAACTCGTTGGGGCGATTGAAGATGATGAATTTGATGTCAGTTTTGGCTCGCGCGCTCTTGACCGGAGTTTAATCGGCGAGCATCAGCCCTGGAGACGCGAGCAGGGCGGTAAAGTTTTCAATCTATTTATGCGGGCGCTCACCGGTTTGCCCTATTGGGACACTCAATGCGGCTTTAAGGCGTTCAGGATGGATAAGTTCCGGCCGCTTTTAGAAAATATGACGATCGACCGGTTCGGATTCGATGTCGAATTTTTATTTGTCGCCTATCGGGCCGGTCTCCGGCTCACGGAAGTTCCCGTTCGCTGGAACAATGATGACCGCACGAAGGTAAAAATATTCAGGGACAGTATTCGTATGTTTAACGAAGTCAGGGAGATACGCAGAAACGCGAAACGGGGAGTCTATGATAATCATTGAACATTTATCATTCTAGATTTATCATAATCTATCCCGCCTTGTTAATGTTTCCTGTCAGGGAAAAACCGACAGAAATGATGTTTATTACTATTGATAAGTAGTTAACGATACAGAGCTTATGAGCACGAAACTAAATGTCAACATTGATCACATCGCAACCATCAGGGAAGCGAGGAAAACCATAGAGCCGAGCATTATTACCGCCGCATCGATTTGCGAACAGGCAGGCGCTGACGGGATAACGGTTCACATCCGGGGTGACCGGCGTCATATCCAAGACAAGGATATTTCGCTTCTTCGCGACTGTGTCACGACATATTTGAACGTTGAAATGGCGGCAACCGAAGAAATGCTTGAGATCGCGATCGCGACCATGCCGGACGCCATATCGCTGGTCCCGGAAACCCCAAACGAAGTTACGACGGAAGGCGGTCTGGATGTCATAAAAAATATCTCTGTGATCCGCGCAATGGTCAAACGCCTTCGTGACGCCGGTATTTTTGTCAGCATTTTCCTCGACCCCGAAGAGGCCCAAATTGAAGCCGCTCAATCGATAGGAGCACAGCAAGTTGAACTCTGTACGGGCGAATATGCCGATCTTACTCTTGGCGGAAAATCCGCACACGGTCAGGGGGCACGGAATGCCGCACGCGAAGTGAAAAGAATCCATGACGCGGCCGTGCACGCGACCGGGATGGGGCTGAAGGTGGCGGCCGGACACGGGCTGACTTATCGAAATATCGGAGCTCTTGCTTCGATTTCCGAAATCACGGAATTTAACATCGGTCACAACATCATTTCCCGAGCGGTTTTTACGGGTCTCTATCGGGCGGTTGAGGGAATGATCGAGAAAATAAGATTGGGCAATCAACTGTAAATTCCAATCTTTTGACATTATTACCGGTTTCAAACTATTCTCAGATCGTCACCTCTTGAAAAACTAATCCGAAACAAAACAGCTGTCGGAAGCCGGAATGTTTTTAGTCGAATTAGAAAGCTGATTCAAAAAACTTTCCGTTTGCAGAATCCGGCCATACTGATTTTATGAACTTTGGCTTTGTCATAGATAACCGTAAATGTATAGGTTGCCACGCGTGTACGGTTGCTTGTAAATCTGAGCACGATGTTCCGATCGGTGTTAACCGGACGTGGGTCAAGTACGTTGAAAAGGGTGAATTCCCGGATACGAGGCGGCTTTTTAATGTGATGCGCTGCAACCATTGCGCCGATGCACCCTGCGTCGAAATCTGCCCGACCGAAGCGCTCCACACCCGGAAAGACGGGATCGTCGATTTTGACGACCGCCGCTGTATCAGTTGTAAAGCCTGCACCCAGGCGTGCCCATATGATTCGATATATATCCATCCGGAAACGATGGTAGCCCAAAAGTGTAACTATTGTACTCACCGGACCGACATCGGCCTTGAACCCGCGTGTGTCGTCGTTTGCCCCGAACACGCAATCATTTCGGGCGATATGGATAATCCTGATACTGAAATCTCGCATCTGCTTGCGCGCGAAACCGTTTCGGTCCGCAAACCGGAAAAGGGTACCAACCCAAAACTTTTTTATATTGACGGCGACCGCGTGGTTCTGAATCCGACCGCCACGGAATCCGAAAGCGATTATATGTGGTCGAGCCAGGCTGCCGGCGTCGGAAAATACGCAAAATATGCCGAGCAGAGAATAGGCAGAAACGCGGCTGCCAGGGAGCGTGTGGAATATGGCGGAAACGCGACTGCCAATGAGCGTGTAAACCTCGTCCAGATTGAACCTCGAACCAATAAGGCGAGAAGGGTCTATGACGCACCTTCGAAGGGTGTTCTTTGGGGCTGGGAAGTCTCGGCTTATATCCTGACCAAGGCTATAGCCGCCGGTGCTTTTCTGGTGCCGATTCTCGGCGGCTATTTCTCGTATGCGGTTTCGGATACACTCAAACAATTTGGCGCGGTCGTCGCCTTTATTTTCCTGAGTATCACCGGAGCACTGCTGGTAAAAGATCTCGGCCGGCCCGACAGGTTTCTTTACGTATTACTTCGGCCGCAATGGAAATCGTGGCTTTCGCGCGGTTCCTACGTCATCACGATTTATGGCGGAATTTTGACCGCCTGGCTGGCCGCGTCGTTTGGCGGCTATCCGGAATTATTGAAATTTATAGAACCGTTTGGAATCGTCTTCGCTCTTTTGGCCGCAGTCTACACAGCGTTCTTGTTTGCCCAGGCAAAGGGGCGTGATTTCTGGCAGAGCCCGATGCTCGGACTCCATATGATCATCCACTCGTTGATGGCCGGATTTTCAGTGTTCTTGATCGCGACTTTGTATTTCAGCATAAATCTCGGTTTGATGTGGGTTTTGACCGTGATTACCTCCGGAATACTCGTTTTTCATCTGCTTACGCTTGCGATCGAGCTGACAACGACCCATACGACAGATGACGCGCATCAGGTTGTCAAGATGATTATAAAGGGAAAATATTCTAATAGTTTCTGGTTTGGAATGGTCTTGGCCGGAAATTTTATTCCGCTGGTCATTTTGATGTCGGTTGAGAATAACTTCGCAGCCCCCGCGAGCGGTGTGATGATCTTGGTCGGGCTCGCCTTTGCCCAACACATCTGGGTCAAGGCGCCTCAGATGATACCGTTAAGCTGAGACAGCGGGCGGAAACACGGCCGTCAGGGTGTTTTCCGGTAACGAAATGGAATGCTCATTCTGGCACGCTGCCTGGCAGTCGCATTTCCGTAGCTTAAACTATGAAACACAAACCGTCATTGATCGAAAGTATCGCCGAAAAACTCGGCATTATCGACAACCTCCACGTTGAAGAGGAGTTTGAGATCCCGCGTATGAACGAACCGGGCGAGCTCGCAAATTATCCTCCGCCTGAAAAGTGGGATGACTGGACGGAGTATGAGGCTAAGAGCGGTCACGGACGCGAAAAGAAAACATATCAGATCGTCCCGACAACTTGTTTTAACTGCGAGTCGGGCTGCGGTTTACTCAGCTATGTCGATAAAGAGACGATGAAGGTTAGAAAGTTTGAGGGTAATCCATATCACCCCGGAAGCCGTGGCCGCAATTGCGCCAAGGGACCGGAGACGATAAACCAGATCAATGATGTAGACCGGATTCTTTATACTCAAAAACGAACGGGCGCCCGTGGCGAAGGCGGCTGGGAAAGGGTTGCCTGGGACGAGGCTCTCGATGATATCGCCGGCAGAATTCGCAAGGCACTTCAGGAACAACGCAAGAATGAGGTCGTCTACCACGTCGGCCGGCCCGGTCATGAAGGCTTTATGGACCGGGTGCTCCAATCGTGGGGTGTCGACGGCCACAATTCGCACACCAATATCTGCAGCGCCGGAGCGCGTTTCGGGTACGCAATCTGGCATGGCGCCGACCGGCCGTCACCCGATCACGCCAATGCCCGGTTTATACTTTTGATCTCCGCGCATCTAGAATCGGGCCATTATTTTAACCCGCACGCCCAACGGATCATCGAAGGGATGATGAACGGCGCCAAGATGTGTGTAATGGATCCGCGGCTTTCCAATACGGCGTCAATGGCCGATTACTGGATGCCGACCTACCCGGGCAGTGAAGCGGCGGTATTGCTCGCAATTGCCAAAATCCTGATCGATGACGAACTCTACAACCGCGATTTCCTATACAACTGGGTAAACTGGCGGGAAAGCGTCCGCGAGATGAATCCAAGCGCCGAAGTTACATTTGAAAACTTTATTGCCGAACTCAAAAAACTTTACGCCGAATACACACCTGAATTTGCCGAGGCCGAAAGCGGAGCAAAGGCGGCGATGATCCGTGAGGTCGCAGCGAAAGTCGGAGCCGCCGGAACCCGACTTGCGACACACAACTGGCGTAGCGCCGGTGCCGGGAATCTTGGCGGCTGGGCGGTTTCGCGATGTCTTCATTTTTTGAATGTCTTGACCGGGAGCGTCGGGACGGTCGGCGGAACGATGCCTTCGGCGTGGAACAAATTCAAACCGGCCCCGTTTAGCAAACCGCCGGCGCAAAAATTCTGGAACGAACTTCATTTTCCCAACGAGTTCCCGCTGGCGCATTATGAGATGAGTTTCCTGCTTCCCCACTTTCTGAAAGAGGGACGCGGAAAACTGGACACCTATTTCACACGTGTCTTTAACCCGGTCTGGACATACCCTGATGGATTTATGTGGATCGACGCTCTTTCGGACGAGAGCAAAATCGGGATGCATATCGCGCTTACGCCGACCTGGAATGAGACATCCTACTTCGCCGATTATGTACTTCCGATGGGGCATTCGAGCGAACGCCATGATCTTATTTCATACGAAACCCACTCGGGTAAATGGATCGGTTTCCGGCAGCCGGTTTTGCGGGAAGCGGCGCGAAAAATGGGGAAAGAGGTCGAATATACGTACCAGGCCAATCCCGGTGAAGTCTGGGAAGAAGACGAGTTCTGGATCGAACTTTCATGGCGCATCGACCCCGACGGAAGTCTGGGAATCCGTGAGCACTTCAATTCACCTTACCGAAAAGGCGAGAAAATTACGATCGACGAGTATTACCGGTTTATTTTTGAAAACACCGAGGGGCTTCCAGAAAAGGCTGGCGAAGAAGGATTATCGCCGCTGGATTATATGAGGAAATACGGAGCCTTTGAGGTCGAATCATCTACCTACAATATCCATCTTAACCCCCTTTCGGATAATGACATTCAGGATGCTGAGATAGGAGAAGACGGAACCGTTTCTAAAAACGGCAAGAACATCGGCATCTCAATCGACGGCAAGGTCCATCAGGGTTTTGGAACACCGTCGCGGCGGCAGGAGTTTTTCTCTGAAACCTTAAAAGATTGGGGTTGGGATGAATTCAAAACGCCGGTTTATATCAAGAGCCATATCCACAAGGAGAATTTAGACGTTTCGAAAAATGAAATCGTCCTCGTCCCGACATTCCGTTTGCCGACGTTGATCCACTCACGTTCCGGCAATGCCAAGTGGCTGGCCGAAATCGCACACCGAAATCCATTGTGGGTTTCCGTTGAAGACGGTAGGCGCTGGGGAATCAAGACAAACGATCTTGTCCGAATCAACACCGACATCGGATATTTTGTCAACAAGGCCTGGGTCACCGAAGGAATGAAACCGGGCGTCGTCGCCTGTTCGCACCACCTCGGACGCTGGCGCCGAGAGCAGGATGCGACCGCCAACCGCTGGGCGCTCAATCAAGTGGCGATCGATAAAAGCGAAGACGGAAAATACAAGATGCGCGTCGTCGACGGTATAAGGCCTTCCAAGTCAGATGATCCGGATACTTCAAGAATCTTCTGGTCCGACGGCGGTGTCCACCAAAACATAACCTTCCCCGTCCATCCCGACCCAATATCGGGAATGCATTGTTGGCATCAGAAAGTCTCGATCGAGAAGGCGCACGCGGAGGATAAATACGGCGATGTCTTTGTAGATACTGAAAAGTCCCTTGCGGTTTACAAGGAATGGCTCGAAAAAACGCGCCCCGCTCCCGGCCCGGGCGGCTTGAGAAGGCCATTATGGCTGGCGAGGCCTTTGCGGCCGGTTGAAGAGACGTTTTATATCGACAAATAAGCATGGCAAATGTGACGATAGATGTTGCTCTTCATCGGCGAGCGATTGGTGTTTGAGGCAAATCCCGGTGTTTCATTCCGCTTCGCCCCATTTCAACTTACGGTATATGGTTCCTCGTCATCAAGACGTCAGTCCAATCCCTTGCATTGAATGCCGCAGCTAAATGCATACCATCGCGTAAGCGAGTGTGAGAACCATCCCGTTTTTCGTCGATTGCAATCCCCGGCGCTCATCGACAGTGGGTGTCCCGTGAGAAAAATATTGCCCAAAACGCCATATTTCAGTATCATTCAAGCACTTATAACTTGTTTCCGATGCGAAACGCGGCCTCGTAAAGAAGTATTACGCTAATCACTGGAATAACCCACCCGGAGAAAATAATCTATGGGAGAAAAGTTAAACGGCTCAACCCCAATAGTTTCGCGAGACATAATCGACCGAAAGTGGATTGACATTAATATTCCGTGTCAAGCGGCATGCCCGATAATGACCGATGTGCCGGGCTATATTGAGGCGATTATCCATGAGGAATATGAAGAGGCGTATCGGATAAACCGTCTCGACAATGTCTTTCCCGGTGTGCTCGGAAGAGTCTGCCACCGCCCGTGTGAACCTGCCTGCCGCCATGGACGCGAAGGCCTCGGGGAACCGGTGCAGATCTGCTTCCTAAAACGTTCGGCTTCCGATTTCGGCGCCAACCCGCTCGAGCTTGATATCAAGCCAAACGGCAAATCAATATGTATTATAGGCGCCGGGCCTTCGGGTCTGACCGCCGCCAACGACCTCGCAATCCTCGGCTACTCGGTGACTGTTTTTGAGCAATATGAAGAACCGGGCGGAATGATGCGATACGGGATACCGGAATTTCGTTTGCCATATGACATCGTCAGGCGCGATGTCGAATCGATAACCGATCTCGGGGTCGTCATCAAAACCAATTCCAAAATAGAATCGTGGGACGCGCTGGAAACCCTCAAAGCGGATTACGATGCGGTGATCGTTTCCGGCGGGTGTATGCTGCCGACGAAATTTACGATTCCCGGAATTGAGGCCAAGGGGGTATTTTGGGGCCTCGATTTCATGATGCAGGCGAACCGTAAGGAACTTTCGGTCAAACCAATTGACACCGTTGTTATCGGCGGGGGATTCACCGCTCTCGACTGCGCCCGGACCTCGTACCGAATCGGCGCTGAAAATACTACTATCGCTTATCGCAGAACCCGGGAATATATGCAGTTTTCGGGAGAGGAAGAACTCGAACATCTTCATGAAGAAGGTATCGATCTGAAGCTTCAAATGTCGCCGGTCAAGATCCATGAAAAAGACGGGCAGGTGACCGGTATCGAATTGATCCGTAATGAAATCGGCGAAGGCGGAAAGATGTCGGCAGTTGAAGGATCGAACATCGTCGTCAAAGCCGACTGCGTAATTATGGCGATCGGACAATCGACCGATGACCTGGTCGGCGTTGAAGACAAGGAATTATCGATGCCCGACCCGAGCGGAAATCTGTTTATCGCCGGCGATTATCGCAACGGTTCGGGAACCGTCATTGAGGCCTGCGCCGATGGTAGAAAGGTCGCCCAGCAGGTTCATGGAGTTTTATGCGATATAAATTTTGAGGAAATTGTCGAAATCTCGGAAGTTTCAATAAAGGACATGCCGCGAACCCGTGCGCACGATTTCTTGCCGCCGGAGAAAATGCCAACCATTCCCGTTTCGGCGAGAAACGAAACGGCGGAGGTCGAAACCGGCCTCATCAGCGAACAGGCGGTAACCGAAGCCCACCGTTGTTATCTCTGCCACTACAACTACCAGATAAATCTCGATCAATGTATTTACTGTATGAAATGCATCGATGTCATGCCGGTCGATGACTGCATCAAACTCGCAAAAAATATCACCCTAGAAGATGATGGCAACCTGGTTTATGAGGCAACCAAGGTTTGGGCCGAAGTGGAGGCGATAACCATCGACAACAACAACTGCATACGATGCGGCAATTGCGTCAAGGCCTGTCCGGTCGACTGTATTTCCGTTTCGAAATATCAGTACAAAAACGTGGAAGTTCCAGTTCAGATTCAGACAAGAAAATCGAAAAAGGAGAGAATCGCCGCATGAAGGAAAAGGACGCATGTGTCAGGTTTTGCGGGATCGCGGGTGACGGAATCGTCACATCGGGCAAGATCTGGTCCGGCGCGTGTGCGTTTTTGGGGCTTGATCTGATGGTCAACGACAATTTCAGCGCAGAAATCCGCGGGCTCGGCAAAAGCTCGACCGATATCAGATTCTCGCCCGGAAAGGTTCTCAGCATGGGTGACGGAATCGATGTCCTGGTAGCAATGTCGGCGGAAGATTCGATCATCGATCTCGGGGATATAAAACCCGGCGGGTTCGTCGTCTACGACTGCGATAACACGGAAGAGGCAAAGGCGCTGCATCCGTTGGTCGAACACATTCCCGAAGAGGTCAAGGGCTACGCGGTTCCGCTCAAGGTGTTTTCAAACGAAGCGACCAAATCCGGAATCGGCCGAAACATCGTATCGATGGGCGCGTTATGCTTTCTGCTTGATCTGCCTTCAGAGATGTTTATCAAGCTGATCGAATCCAAACTGAGTAAAAAAGGCGAAAACGTAGTCAAAATGAATGTCGAGGCGTTTATGCTCGGGAGCAACTATTGCCGCGAACAATACGGACGCCACAGTTCGCTAGAAGTACCGGACGGACTTGCTTCAAAAACCACGATCACCGGAAATACCGCAATCGCCCAGGGTTCGCTCGATTGCGGCCTTCAGTTTTTTGCTGGATATCCGATCACGCCGGCGACGACGATTATGGAAATCGTCGCCAAAGAATTGCCCAAACACGGCGGATGGATGCTCCAGTCCGAAGACGAAATCGCCGCCATCGGCGCCGTACTAGGTTCCTGGTTTGCGGGTAAAAGAGCGATGACATCGACTGCCGGACCGGGTCTCGCATTGATGAGCGAGATGATAAATATGGGTGTCATGTCGGAAATACCGCTGGTTATCGCCAATGTTCAGAGGGGCGGTCCCTCAACCGGACTCCCGACAAAGGTTGAACAAGGCGATCTGAATATTGCGATGTACGGTGGATCGGGGGATTCTCCGAGGGTGGTGATGGCGCCGGCGACCTGCGAAGAATGTTATACCGGAATCCAACTTGCGTTTGACCTGGCTGAAAAATACCAGACCCCGGTGATTTTTCTAAGCGATTTATTCTTGGGTCAGCAGACCGTTGTTGACACGATCCAGCGCAATATTAATCGAAACCGGAGCACGCGGGTCATACCGGATGATGCCGCTTTAAGTGATTACAATCGATTCGCGGAAAGTGAAACGGGAATTTCTCCCTGGGTTATTCCGGGTGAAGAAGGAGCATTCTACTCGGTGACCGGACTCGAACATTCCGTGACCGGGAATCCGAATTTTGACGCCGGGGTTCACCTCCGGATGAATGAGAAGCGGTTTCGTAAGTTTGAAACGATGAAATCCGATATTCCGGCGGCGAGAATCGTCGGTGACGAGAATGCCAAGATCGGCCTCACTTGCTGGGGTTCGCCGACGGGTGCGGTTATCGAAGCGATGGAAATCGCCCGCGATGAAGGGGCGCCGTCAAAATTGATCACGTCGATAATGATCAACCCGCAGCCTGAAGAAGAGTTTCAAAGATTTTTCAATTCATGCGTCAAAGTCATTATTCCGGAAATGAATCATTCCGGTCAGTACGCGCAGTTGATGAGATCGAGATACGGAATCCGTCCGGTCGAGATGCATATCCCGGGAGTAAAACCGGCCAGTCCGCGAAAGATCGCCAATTTAATCAAAGAGGTACACGATGAGCTTGTTACAGAAACGCCACGTCTTGCAGTCGTTTGAGCGCGCCAAGGCGACCAAGGCAAAAACCTATCGCGACACTCTTCCGACCTGGTGTCCCGGGTGCGGTCATTTTACCCCTCTCCAGGGTCTTTATGAGGCGATGGAGCAGCTTAAGATTGAGCCTAAGGATTTCGTTTTGGTCTCGGGTATCGGGTGTTCCGGGCGATTTCCGTTTTTTATCAAGGGATTCGGGCTCCACGCACTGCACGGGCGCGCGATTCCGGTCGCAACCGGTGTCAAACTTTCGAACCCGGAGCTTGAGGTCGTGGTCGTCGGCGGAGACGGAGACGGAGTTGGGATCGGCGGCGGACATTTCCCCCACGCAGCGCGAAGCAATTTTGATATCACATATCTGCTCCTCGACAATGCGATTTACGGACTCACCAAAGGTCAGACATCACCCACATCTCCGATGGGAATGGTCAGCTCGACCTCTCCATACGGCAATATCGCCAAGCCGCTCAACGCCTCAACGATGGCTCTGACTTATGGCGCAACATTTGTTGCGCGGGTATTTTCACAGGATCGCGATGAGACAACGAAATTGATTATCGAAGCGATGGCGCATAAGGGTTTCTCTTTTGTGCACGTGCTTTCCCCTTGTATCGAATTTCATAAAACGGTTACCTATGACAGCTGGGAGCAGCAGGTCGCCCGTTTGCCGGAAGATTATTCGCCGGTTGACCGCGTCGAGGCGCTGGTACTCTCTGAAAGCACTAAACCCATTTACACCGGGTTATTGCTCAAAGAGGATTCCCCGTCTTATAAAGACCGTGTCAATGAGATTCTTGCGACGGTAAACGGAACGATCAAGACCGCGGTGGAACAATGATTCAGGGACATTGGACATTGATCAGAAAAGCAACAACCCCGCCGCAGCGGCACACCTGCTTGGCAAGCAGGGGAGTTAAGTTCCCTGAGTTTCACTGCTCACCGTTCACCGCTAACTGATCTACAAGACCTCTTTCAGTGCCAGGCCGGTATACGATTTTTTACTCTTTGCTACCTTCTCCGGCATTCCTTTCGCTACCACTTTTCCGCCTTTGGCGCCACCTTCAGGACCGAGGTCGATAATATGATCGGCCGATTTGATTACATCGAGATTATGCTCGATCACGATTACCGTATTTCCCGCATCGACCAGTCTTTGCAGCACGTCAAGCAACTTATGAACATCGGCAAAGTGGAGGCCGGTGGTCGGTTCGTCGAGGATATAAATAGTCTTGCCGGTGGCGCGTTTTGACAGCTCTTTGGAGAGTTTAACTCGTTGCGCCTCGCCTCCCGAGATCGTCGTAGCGGATTGGCCGAGTTTTAAATACCCGAGTCCGACATCGAGCAGCGTCTGCAGTTTTTGCTTGATCTGAGGAACGTTTTCGAGGATCTCCAACGCATCCTCGATCGTAGTGTCAAGCAAATCAGCTATTGAAAGCCCCTTGTATTTGACAGCCAAAGTCTCGCGGTTATAGCGCGACCCGCGGCATACATCACAGGTGACATAGACATCGGGAAGAAAGTTCATCTCGATCCGTTTCATACCTGCGCCTTCACAAGCCTCGCATCTGCCGGCTTTGACGTTAAACGAAAAACGCCCCGCCTTGTAACCTCGTTCACGTGATTCAGGCAGCATCGCGAAAAGTTCTCGGATCGGTGTAAATACGCCGGTATAAGTTGCCGGATTCGAGCGGGGGGTCCGGCCGATTGGTTTCTGGTCTATCTCGATGATCTTGTCGATCAAATCGAGGCCTTCGATCGATTTGTACTCAAGCGGCAAGCGATGAGACTTGTAGATGTGCTGCGCCAGCGAGCGATACAGGATTTCGTCGACAAGCGTCGATTTTCCCGAACCCGAGACACCGGTTACGACGGTAAAGATCCCGAGTGGAAACGTAACATCAATATTTTTGAGGTTATGCCCCTTGGCCCCTCTTACTACTATGTTATTCCCGTTAGGAGACCGGCGTGTTTCCGGCAAGGCGATCTCCAGTTTTCCTGATAGGTATTTTCCGGTTAAGGACTTACTGCATCCGACGATCTGTTTTGCGTTTCCCTTGGCGACGATTTCGCCGCCGTGAGTTCCGGCGCCCGGACCGAGATCGACTATGTAATCGGCCTGTTCGATAGTTTCTTCATCGTGTTCTACGACCAGCACCGTGTTCCCCAGGTCCCTGAGATCACGCAGCGTTTTGAGAAGCTTCTGATTATCGCGCGGGTGGAGCCCGATCGAGGGTTCGTCCAAAACGTATAATACGCCGCGGAGTTGCGAACCGATTTGAGTCGCGAGTCTGATTCTTTGGCCCTCCCCGCCCGAGAGAGTTCCGGACGAACGGTCCAGCGTCAGGTATCCGAGCCCGACGGCGTCCAGGAAATTGAGCCGTCCTTCGATTTCGTTCAGAACCAACCCGGCAATCCGGGATTCGCGTTTTGTAAGCTTAACTTTCCCGAATTTCTTCACCGCGTCTTCGATCGGAAGACTGACATATTCTCCAATCCCCAACCCGCCGACCTTGACGGCCAGACTCTCCTTTTTCAGGCGGTGTCCGCCGCATTCATTGCATACGACCGGAGAAATCAACTGCTCGAGCGACGTCCGGATTTTTTCTGAGCCAGCGTTGTGCATGCGGTGAGTCATAAAATTTGTAACACCGCTCCACGACTGCCTCGATGTCCGCCGATAAAGCTTCATCGGGACCTTTGTTCGTGATCCCTCAAAAAACCCCTTTCGGACACTCTCCGGAAGTCTTTCATAGGGTGTGTCGACACGAACGTTTTTGTCGTTCTTTTTGTTATAAACCTTTACCAGCCCGGTCAGCGCGGCCCTAAAATAACCCGATGCGGCATTGTCGATATCATCAAGCAGCGGCAACTTGTTGGCCGGGAGACTCTCATCGGGAATCAACTTTTTTGGATCGACTTCAGCGAGGGTTCCGATCCCTTCACAACGGCGGCAGGCTCCAAAACGAGAGTTAAACGAAAATGAACGCGGCTCGAGCGGCTCTATATTAATGCGGCAATTGATACAGGCCATCTTTTCGGAATAGAGTTTTTCATCCCC
>JBFGKW010000069.1:0-15320 GCA_041576495.1 Aridibacter sp.
AAGGTAATTTTGGTCGGGGCGAGAGGATTTGAACCTCCGACCTCGCCGTCCCGAACGGCGCGCGCTACCAGGCTGCGCTACGCCCCGACACAAACTAAAGATTCTAAGTGACGCAACAGTCGAAGTCAACGCGAAACGCTTGTTCGGAGGGTTTGGGGAGTTCCGCGAGTCCTTTTCACCTACTGACAAAACTCTCCAAACTCAAAACTCGCTAAACCTTCTTCTCGTACCGGTGCTTGATGTATTCAATAATCGGCGGCAAAAGCGAAAGGAAAACAACCAGGATTACGACCTTTTCGATATGGTCCTGAAGTTTGATTCCAAATGCCTCTTCGACCAGGGTGCCGAGAAAATAGCCCGACAGGACCATCGACAAAATCCAGAATATTCCGCCTAGTATGCTGAACGTCAAATACTTTGGGTAGGGCATCCGGGAGGCGCCGATGACGAGCGGAGCGAATGTTCTGACGATCGGTACAAATCGGGCAAGGACGATTGTTTTGGCGCCATACTTTTCAAAAAATTTATTCGCTTTCTCTACGCGGCTGGGCTTAAAAAGAAACGAATCCTCCCGCTTGAAAAGACTCTTTCCCATAATCCGGCCGGTCCAGTATCCGGTACTGTCTCCGATTATTGAACCGCTTAAAAATGCGGTAATTACCAAATAAATATTTAACTTGTCCGGTAAAGTCTTTGCCATTAAACCGGTTACCACAAGCAGGGAATCCCCGGGCAGGAAAAATCCCACTGCCATGCCAACTTCGGCGAAGATGATAAAGAAAAGGCCGAAATAAACGTATATGCCGAGTAAATCGAGAAGCCAGTTGATGAGGTTATCGGGCTTTATAAAGTCGATAATCTGATAAATTATATCCATATATTAAAAAAGCCCGGCGCGATTGTTGCCAAGCCGAATTCATCCTACCAAATTAGTGAATTTTCTAAAACTGACCCCGTCGAATAGGTCAGATCGAATAATCGTTTCGTTCCGCCGGGTTATCGGAAAGATATTCGACGAACTCATATTCGATTCCGCTCCCGTCGTAAAAGTAAACCCTTTTTCGATAAGGATGAGGCTCGACTTCGATGCTTTTCCGGTATCCGTTTTCGGTGAGCCGATTCGTGATCGAATCCACATCTTCGACCACAAACCCGATATGGTTTATTCCGATATCACGATAGGGCCTGCGGCTGCCCTGATCTGCGGCAGAGACTTGCTCGAGGGCGACATACGTTTCCTCGGTTCCCAGATGCACCCAGTTCCGGGTGATCCCGTCGGCTCTCATTTCCCCGCTTCCGCGTAATGTAAAATCCGGAAAGGCAATTGTCAGGAAGCGGATCGCCTCGTCTATATCGTCGACGGTGATATTGGCGTGTTCGAGATATATTTTCACCGGCTCACCATCCGTGTTCGCCGATCAGGGGCACAAAGGAGCATTTTCCAAAATCTTCGGTATCATATCCCGTTTCGGTCCGTGTCACGCGTACCAAAGACTGCGTTTTCGAGTCATCGCCGATCGGGATCACAAGCCGTCCCCCGACCTTTAACTGGTCCACCAGCGGACTCGGCAACACCGGGCTTCCGGCGGCTACAAGAATCGCGTCAAACGGGGCGTATAACTGCCATCCGTTGGTGCCGTCACCGCACCGAAGCGTCACGTTGAGAATATTAAACTGATTCAGAGTTTGTTGAGCCTGGTCGGCCAGCTTTTCGACCCGTTCGATAGAATAAACGCTGCCGGCGAGGCGCGACAAAATAATCGTCTGGTAACCGGATCCGGCACCGATTTCAAGTACGCGGGAAGACGGGGTGAGCTCGAGAAGCTCGGTCATCTTGGCAACGATATATGGTTGTGAGATCGTCTGGTTTGCCGCTATCGGAAGGGCGTTGTCTTTGTATGCCTGGAATTTCATCGCGTCCGGTACAAAGATATGACGCGGCACATCGAGCATCACATCAAGTACCCTTTGATCCCCGATTCTATAATGCTCTCGCAGGCGCTCAATCATCTTTTCCCGAGGTATTTGAAATTCGTCCATTATTTACCAGATTTGTTGACTAAGAGTTGACCGTGTTGACTGAGTTCGCCGAGTTGACCGAGTTCGCGTCTCAACTTATCCAACTCCCAGCCAGCTCAGTCAACTCTTTTCCCAAACCCTTAGTTCCTCGATAACCTCATGATTCGTGAGATCGCTTCGCATCGGCGTGACCGATACAAATCCGTCATCAATTGCTTCGAAATCGGTTCCGCCGCCCGAATGAAACCCGTTCCGTATTTCTCCGATCCAATAATAAGGCTTGCCACGCGGATCGATCAGTTCGGAGATGACCGGGCGCGCGTCCTTAAACCCCTGTTTGGTTATTCGAATACCGCGGGGAGTCCCCTTTGGAACATTGATATTTAGAAGAGTGCCGCCCGGCAATCCCTCGGCCAAAGCCTTTTTTGTCATCAATTTGGCGATCTTCGCCGATTCCGTATAGTTGTGATTCCGATTTGCGACCAGGCTGAACGCCAATCCCGGAACTCCCAGGATCGTCGCCTCCAAGGCGCCGGCGATCGTTCCCGAATATGTGGCGTCGTCGCCCATGTTTGCGCCCGGGTTAATACCCGAAGCACACAAATGCGGCCTTTCATTTTTGGGTAGTATTTGATTGAGCGCAAGCGTGACACAATCTGTTGGGGTCCCATCGACTGTCCAGTGACGCTCATCGATTTGTCTAATGCGAAGCGGCCGCGAAAGTGTCAGGCTGTGAGATGCCCCGCTCATTTCAGATTCCGGAGCTACGACATAAACATCTCCGATTTCACGGAGCGCGTTTTCCAGTTCGATAATGCCGTCGGAATGATATCCGTCGTCATTGGTTAACAAAATTCGGGTCTTTTCCTGCATACAAAAATTAAAACGCGACATGCGATGATCATTCAAAGCAGGCCACGTTTGCTAATTCTGTTCCATCCGAATTATCTAGACGGACGGTTATTATTATAATTTCTGCGCATTCTGCGACGCTTGTTGTTTCGTTTACGAGCGTTGGCCGACTTGAGCTTTGCCTTTTGTCCCGGCGGAATAAAATGCGCGTGTTTCTTGTAATCTTTTATGATCTCTTCGGTTATGACCTTTCGCTTAAATCTGCGAAGAGCATTTTCGATAGATTCATTAGTATTAAGTTCTATGTATGCCAAAACTGTATCACACCCCTTTTTGCTCGGTTTGCTTGACGCTGGAGCAAACACCAATTAAACAATGATTCACGCTCAAAAGCAAGTAGCGGCGGGCCATAAAACGCATAGAGAACAGCTTCAGGAAATTCCCTGATCCTGACCAGGATACCTGCCCGGTCGGCGAGTGCCGCAGAAAAAGCCCTGCGGATTGGAGAATCCCGCAGGGCAATAATTAAGGTATCAATTTTCCAGAGAACGCGAAACCTTATTTGGTTCGCTGCAGCCCACCGATTTGGACGAGGCTTTCACCTTTGATGTCGTTTTTCTCAAGAACCATTTGGTTGTAGAGTTTGCGCATCTGCTGCATTTCCTCAGCCGCCGTTTTCGGTCCTTCCATTTCCGGTTTGTCCGGACGTTCGAGGTCCACCGCGTTTAAAATCAGGTCGTGCTTGTCGTTCTCTAGTGCAACTTCCTTGTCGCGTGCAAAGACCTCGTGCCGGCCATGGTCCTTATACCATTGTGCAACTGTCGCGTTTTGATGCATATGCTCGATTATGTTTCTCCAGCCGATTCCCGTGTTATAGGCGCAGAAGGAGATTTCGCCTTCCTGCGTTCCGTAGGGAATGATACACATTTCGGTCCTTCGAAAATCATAATTAAACAAATCCTGGAACCACATCCCTGCAATAAACAGGAAGTTCCACGGGTCTTGCCGCCTGCGTTCGATATCTTCTATAGTTCTCGAACCGTCAACCTTCCCGTAGTCTTTACCCGATAAACCAAAGGATTTGTCGAATTTCTTAAAGATTCCGGCAAGCGTCAGGCTCCGGGGCGCCCCGTAAGGATTATAGTTTTTCAGCAGCGCTAAACCCATCATCATGTTAGAAAACCATTTTCCGCGGGCCGTGTCGGTGATATGTTTCATATCTTCGACCAGGTTCGGAATGTTCAAAAATTGCGGGACAGGAGCCATTTCCTGGGTTTCCTTGTTGATCATCACCGCCGTTCCAACACCGCAGTTGGGATGGCAGCCGCACGATACCTGGCCCCACTCCGCTTCTGCACCGTGAACCAAATCTGCAAAATCAGCAAACGCTCCCATCAATGAAAGCGGGAACCAATCCCGGTTGGGTTCCGTAATTCCAACCTGCTTTTGAACGTCCTGGGCAAGATGAGACAGTGTATACCGCTGCTGCAGCCGGCGCTTTTCGGTAATGTGTTCGTCACGGCCGGTAAAGGAAACCGGTTGGAAAGACACAAATGAAATCTTTTTCGGATTCTCAAGCGCAAATCGGACTATCGTTCCAACCTGGTCATTGTTTATACCGTTTACAAGAGTCGTTACCAAAACGATATCGACCCCCGCTTCGTGCAGGTTATTTATCGCCCTTAATTTAACATCAAAAAGGTTGCCGACCTGCCGGTGCGAGTTGGCATCGTTCCCGATACCGTCAAACTGAAGGTAAACAAATCTCAGACCGGCTTCTGCCGCCTCGCGGCAAAATTCTTTTGACTTGGCAAATTCTATTCCGTTGGTCGCGGCTTGAACCGAGTTATAACCGACTTTACGGGCATACCGAACTGCCTCAAGAAAGTGCGGGGAAAGGGTCGGCTCTCCACCCGAATACTGAACCGACATCTGGCGCCGCGGCTTTATCGAAATCGCATTGTCAAGTATTTCCTTGACGTCTTCCATCGACAGCTCATGAACGAAGCCAACCTGGTTGGCATCCATAAAACAAGGGTCGCACATCATATTGCAACGGTTCGTCAAATCAACCGTGAGCACCGCGCCGCGACCGTATTTGATCGTTGAACTACCGTGATTGTGGAGTTTTTCATCGTTGTGCGACCGAATGTCGCGTCCGGGAAAATTATCCTCAATGTGCTTAAGAAATTTTGAATCGATAGCCATCAGGTCTTCAAAATGTCCGTGTTCCGGGCAGTCCTTGACCATCCAGATTTGACCGTCACGCTCAATGATTTCGGCCTTAATCTCGCCGACCTTGTCATTGACTAAGATCGAAACGTCCTTTTCGCCGCTTAAGATCTCTTCACGGGCCTCAATTACGCAGTTCGGACAAAGCGAATCGGTCTTTCGCGGAAATCCAAGCGTCGGTTTAGTTTTCTGCCAAGATTTTAACAACGGCATGTCCGACCATTTCGGCGTGAATGATGCGTTGGGCTTAAACTGATTAACGGACCGGATTGCATTGAACGCGCCCTTTGCTACGTATGTCAATCCTTTTTCAAAATGTTTAACGGGTCTCATATTCTCTTCTCCAAAATTACTTTGTTACCTTAGTTGTATAAATCAAAAATTACTGCATCTCTCCCCGGCGCTTTAAGCGGTGAAAAGGTCATCGAATCTGAAATTGGTACGGCGTTTTGTTTGTTTTTCGTGGTTTGTATTAAAACAGCCTATAAAGACGACACTAATTGATAGCAACCGCCATGCCAGACTTGCGGAATTCATAACTTGTTGAAAACGGAGGGAATACGCGCGACCTTAAGTTGTCTGGGAACCGGAGGTGTGTTTCGTTATGACACTCAGAACGATGTCTGGACCGGTTTGGGTGTGTTTTGACACACACGACACTTATCAGAATGACTCTTGAAGAAACTCGCTTATGCAAGACGGCCCGTAGTTAAGCATTAGCTTAACAATGTATAAGCCTCTTATCCGGTCAAATTGCAGGTAACTTCACAAAATACCCATATATTAAAGCGAATAAAAATTTTTATATATTTACGTTCGCCATACGTTCACCTTAAGCATCAAATTTAGCCTTTACTTGAACAATAGGCTAGAATTTATTGATTCTAAACAACTTACCGTTTCAATTTATTTGCTTTACTTTAATAAAACCTCTATGGTAAGTTTTTGACACCCTCAGGGAAAGATTACTTAAAACAGCTATTTCAAATATTTTGTTGATGCGTTTCAACGGCCTTTCCTGTTGAATTCAATTAAAACGAGATCTGATAAGGCGCTATTTGAACGATAGCAATCTGTTTACCGTATGGCTATACGCTTTGGAACATCGGGTTGGAGAGCCGTCATAGCCGACGAATTCACTTTTGACAAGGTAAGGTCCGTTGTCGAATCGGTTTGCAGCTATTTGAAAAACAATTCTGAGGTTTCACGGCGAAAAATTGTCGTCGGGCACGATTCAAGATTCATGGGCGAGCGGTTTTCGGAGCTTGCGGCCGAAATCGCATCAAGAAAAGGATTCCATGTGCTGCTCTCGATCGGCCCAACCCCTACCCCGGCCATCTCGCATACGATAAGGAATCACAAAGCCGATGGCGCAATCAATTTTACGGCCTCGCATAACCCGCCCGAGTACCAGGGTATTAAGTTTTCTACATCGGACGGCGCCCCTGCATTACCCGAGGTTACGAAACAAATTGAGGAATTAATCGAAAATGCTTCGCACCTGGACGATGAAAGCGGCGGCACAATAGAAGAGTTTGATCCACGTCCGGATTATTTGGACGATTTGAAAACTAAATTACGGTTTGACGTTATTTCCGGCGCCAACGGCACATACGCTTATGACCCTCTCTGGGGGACCGGCCGCGGTTATCTGGACGCGATATTACGGGAAGCCGGTTTAGAAATTGAAACGATACACGATTGGCGCGATGTCACATTTGGCGGCGATTCACCGGAACCGGGTGAACGCCAGCTAGCCGGTCTTAGGAAACTGGTCCTTGAAAAGAGTTTGACAGTTGGTCTTTCAACCGATGGAGACGGTGACCGATTTGGAGTGATTGACAGCAATGGCCAATTCATCACGCCAAATCAAATTGTAACGCTCCTGGCCGATTATCTGGCCGAAAGCCGTGGTTGGAAAGAAGGAGTTGCCCGGTCGGTTGCGACGACACACCTCATTGACAGGGTTGCGAAAGATCGTGGCCTTAAGATTCACGAAACGCCGGTTGGATTTAAGTTTATCGGCGAATTGATAAATAAAGACCAAATAATTATTGGCGGCGAAGAGTCCGCCGGTCTTTCAATCAAGGGGCATTATCCCGAAAAGGACGGCATCTTAGCCTGTCTTTTGGCAGCCGAAGCAGTCGCCGCTCGAGGCGCAAGCCTGACAGAGCAGTTTGACGAACTGACCGGCCGCATCGGGAGGCTTGAATCGGGCAGGATTAGTGTCCGTCTGACCGAAGAGATTGCCTCAAGCTTGAAAGACAAACTTTCCCAGGAGCCGAGCAAGATCGGCGGCCGAAATGTTGAAAATATAAATCGAATGGACGGCGTGAAGTTTTTGTTTGCCGACGAAAGTTGGATGCTGATGCGTCCTTCCGGGACAGAACCGGTAGTGCGAATATACGCTGAAAGCGAAAGTAAAGAGGATTTGGAGGTGCTCCTTGAGCAAGGTCGCAAATACTTATTGGAATAGATCCGCGAAATCGAAACCGAACAATCGGCGGTCGAAAAAGAGGAATAACAGCTCGACCCCCCAATGGTTTATTTTCACGGTGATCGTATCGATAACTTTTTTGCTTTGTCTGGCGATCAATTTTCGCGCCTTATCTGAACTCAAAGAGGAATCAGACGAAAATACGATCCTTACTACCGAGATTGAAAAATTGACAACTGAAAACAGCCTCTTGTTAGAAGAGGTTAAAGATCTGAAGCACGACCCACAGACGATTGCACGGGAAGCCCGTAAGATCGGAATGAGTCGTCCAAATGAAAAAGTTCTTGTGCCGATAAAATGAGCTAAATGCGGAGCGCTTTTTTATCGGAAAGAAAACCTGCCCGTTAATCTGCCTTTTGCCTATCTTCTCCGCTTTGCCTACAGATTACCTTCCGTTATATCCGCGGCTTATGTTTTCCCGAACATAAGCCGCACCACCATTTAAAATGAAATTCGTCCGCCCGTTTTCTAAATTCTCCTGACTCATTTATTATTTATCCAATGGCAGAGTTTCGACTTTACTATTCACCTGATTATTACGCTGATATCGGCGATGATCACGTTTTCCCGATTAAAAAGTTTGAACTGGTCCGGGACGTCTTGATCAAAGAAAATACTCTCAGCCCGCTTGAAGTTTATGAGCCGCCCGGAGCCGAACTCGATGATATTCTCCTCGTCCACGATCGAGATTATGTTGAGCGGCTTGTCTCGGGAAGATTAACCGCTCCTGAGATTCGCCGGCTTGGCCTCCCGTGGTCCGATGCGCTTGTGCGGCGATCGTTTTTGGCGGTCTCCGGCACTGTAACGGCGGCCAGATATGCGCTGGAAAACGGGATCTCATCGAATCTGGCAGGCGGCACGCATCATGCCTTTCCCGACCGCGGCGAAGGCTTCTGCGTCTTTAATGACGTTGCCGTTGCAATCAGAGCGCTGCAGCGCAACCGCCGGGCGCTGCGGTTCCTGATCATCGATTGTGACGTCCACCAAGGTAACGGCACCGCGTTTATTTTTCGTGACGACGAACGCGTATTTACTTTCTCGATGCATGGAGCAAAAAATTATCCGCTTCGGAAGGAATCGTCGGATCTTGATATCGAGCTTTCCGACGGCACTGATGACGCCGAGTTTTTGGAAGTGTTGGTAGCTGCGCTGGAACGGATAATTCAGCATAATCCGGATCTGATTTTTTATCTCGGCGGCGCCGATCCCTATAAAAATGACAAACTCGGACGGTTGGCGTTATCGATTGAAGGACTCAGGGCCCGCGACGAGATCGTTCTTGCGTTCGCACGAGATGAACACATCCCCGTCGTCACGGTAATGAGCGGTGGATATGCCGCGAATATTGAAGATACGGTCGAAATTCACTGTAACACGATCCGCTCGGCGAAAAATGTGTTTGGATTTTCTACCCCGAGGGTCGAAATATCAGCCGCAGGTATTGGTTAAACCCACCCTGACCGCCGCGGCGCCGGAAACAATCGGGATGAACCCCGATTTCGTTTTCTAAGCATATTGTTTTTGTTTCAATAACGCGCAAAGACAGGTTAAACTGGGGTGTACCGTTCTCCTCCCATTTTTATAAATTTTCCAACATTTATGTGGTATTGGACTAAAATCCTGTTTTTTGTTTTACTCGGCGCGGTGGCCGTCTGGCTTCTGTACGAGTACATTACTTTTCCGGACATTTCAAAATTGCGTCACGAAAACCCGGTGACCACTTCGATGATCGAATACCGGATCGCGCAAACTCAAGCGGAAGGGAAAACACCCAGGAAGATAATGATCTGGCAGCCGATCGAGTTGATTTCGCCAAATCTTCAGCGGGCGGTTTTGGCAGGGGAGGATGCGAGGTACTTCGAGCACAACGGGTTTGACTGGGAATCGATTCAAAAGGCCTGGGACGAGGCGGTTAAGGAGGGCGAAAAAGAAGCAAGGGCGGAAGGAGACTATGATAAAAAGGACTGGATTCCGCCGATGCCGAGTTTTAAAAGAGGAGCGTCGACCGTTACCCAACAGCTCGCCAAAAACCTATATCTCTCGGAAGATCGCAATTTTCTGCGCAAGGGACGTGAGGCCCTCATAACTTATTCTCTCGAGCGAAAATTAAGCAAAAAGCGAATACTTGAAATCTATTTAAATGTGATCGAGTGGGGCGATGGTATCTACGGAGCGGAAGCCGCATCACGCCATTACTTTCGAAAGTCCGCCTCGAATCTTTCAGCTGCTGAAGCGGCATATCTCTCGGCGATGATTCCGAGTCCGCTCAATGTGTTTAATCCGAAAAAGAATCCTCGCCGTGTCCGGCGAAGGCAACGTGTGATTCAAAAGGGACTGCGGCATATCAAGCTCAGATATTAGGGTTTAAAATTAAAAAAGATGAGATGGTCTCACCTTTTTTTTGAAATTTAGTTTCTTGCCTTTGTCGGCTCAGGCGGCAAAAAGCGTCTCGGGTTTATCGGTTTCTTGTCGAGTCTGAGTTCGTAATGCAAATGCGGTCCGGTTGAACGTCCGGTCGAACCGACCAGTCCCATCAATTGTCCACGCTGAACTTTTTCACCTTCCCTAACGCCGAGCCGCGAAAGGTGGCCGTAGCGCGTGGTCAGTCCGTTACCGTGATCGATCTCGATCATTCGTCCGTAACCGCCTTGCCAACCCGCGCTGATAATCGTGCCATTGGCAGGGGCAACGACCATGTCGCCCTGATCGCCGTCGATGTCCATTCCGGAGTGAAATTCGTAGGACCGGCCGCCGAATGGATTTCTTCGGAAACCAAACTCATTGTTGATTTCGCCCAAATGCGCCCAGATCGTGGGTAAAAAGTCCGGGCTGCTGCCCGATTCAATGGCCCTCAGTTTCCTTTCTATTTCTTTTTCTTCAAGTGTCGAATCCGTCACCGCGATCCGATAATCCGACGGTCCGCCGCTGTTCATCGAAAATTCATCGTTCGATTGCGGACGCGAGTAATCGATTTCGTTTCTCGCCGAAAACGGACTTACGGGCAATACGCTCTGAGCTGCATCAGCGGCATCTGCCGTCGAATTTTCAGCTGCTTCCGCTATAAAACTAAAGGCATCGTTGCGAATGAATCCGGTTACGGTAAGCGACGATACCCCTAGGAATAAAAACAAGCTGACAACAGACGTGTGCAGAAGTCTCTTCGAAACTTCTAGCCTGCGGATATAAATCTTTTCCTTGGTAGTGTGGGATAAAAGAAATATGTAGAATCGATTTTGATTTTCAGTCACGCCAATAATTAGCTCCTAAACGTAGTTTCACGTAAGACTTTAACTGCTAAGCTAAGATTTTCCGCGCAAATATCATATCCCGTTTACCGGGTCTGAAATCGGCACTCATTTTTCGTTAAATTTTAAAGTTACGGTTACGTGTTTCGAAAAGCTACCACAAAAGAATACTGAAATCAAACGAATTCGCATCAATTATGATGTTTACTTGCTTGGTTTTTAGATCGCTTTCGGGAAAATTTATTCCTTGTTTTTCTTGTTTCCTTGCCAGGATCGCAACACCATCATTCCGATTCCGACGAGCAACGCGACAAAAACCAAGATTATTATAACCTTTATGGCAAAGGTAAGAAAACTGATGAAACCGATAATTTGCTTCAGCAAAGTGATTACTAAAGCCAAAATGGCAAATATGCTTCCCCATTTTCCCGCTGCTTTGACCCAAATTGGCATAACCTAAAACCTCTTGATCGAATAAATATTTCCTTCAAACCGCATTTTCAGCGGCACCGTCCGGTTAACGACTGCTTATCATAATACAGGATGTATCAATCATTTTTCCAGTTTTTGCGTCTTACGTGAGTCTCAAAATCACCTGACAGGTCGTAATCCCTTGCGCGAAGCTCCCGCTCTGATAATTCGCGGCCGTATCGTAACGAGCCCTCGCTTCGGTCGAAACCGGCTAAATTGGAAGCGGCGGCCTTTGACCGGAACAGATAAGTCCTCAGCAAGTGAAGGCCCATTCCGATTAATAAAAGCGGAAGGATAAGCCGCGTCAATATCTGATGATAATCAAAAAGGGTCTGCAAAATAAACGATACGCCGATTACCGTGAGAACGATCCCCCAAACACGGGCATTTCCGGAAAACCTCTGGACAAGAACATCTTCTGCCGAATCGGGGGTCACCCCCGACCGTATCATCTGGGCTGTCCTCCAGGAATCAAGCGCCGCGTAAAGCCACATCCCCATAAATCCGAGGACAAACAGCGCCGTCCCGCTGGATAGTATTGCCATCTGAAATAGCCCGATAAAGACGAGAAAATGGATCAGTGCTTTTGAAGTCTGTCCGTTGTACGCCGCCCCAAGTCCCGGACAGAATAGCGAGAGGATTGTCGCGATCAACGGGGAAGTCTGCTTTTTAACAATCGGAACATAAGGTGACTGACTTCTGTTTCTGAGTAACTCGACCCCTTCGACGATGCAATCCTGGCAATAGGGAAAGCCCTTGATTCGATGATCGCACGCCGGGCACAGCGGTTTCCCGCATCCGTTACAGTTAACGGCGGCCCGGTTTTCGATGTGATATGCGCAATTCATTATTTATTCACGGCTCCCGGGTCCCCATTTCCGGATTTTTGTGTCGGGCGGCCCGGTTCCGGGTTGCTTCCCAACACCAAATCGGTGCCCTGTTTGTAGGTCTGCCCCGCCAGTTCAAAGCTCTTTTGATACATACCGCTGATCGTTGCGTCTTGAGAAGCCGTTTGGCTAAAGACAAGAAAAGCAAAAAGCAGCATCATTGCAACCGGCGCCAGTTGAGGAACCGATACCGGATAATCGATATTCCGCAGCCATTCTTTTACTTGTGAGACCCAGGAAGGCTTGAGCGATTCAGATTCCACGGTACCGATCGTCGCGTTAAGAATTCTGTCATGGAGACCGTCCGGAAGGGCGAATTCGTCCAACTTATATGTAACGCACGCGGCGATCGAACGCACAACCTGGCCCGGCAAATCGGTACAATTTTCACAAACTGCGGCGTGACGTTCCCAACGATGGAAAATACCCGCCGGCAGATAACCGTCCAAATAATCGGTCAAATGCTCTTCAAATTCTGAACAGCGCATAGACGCACGCGGTATCGTCGCTTCAAGTACGCGGGCCTCAAGTTTAGTCAATGAGGATGCCGGGGTTGACAGCCCGCGGCAAATCTCAAGTGCTTCCTTTACTTCGTTTAAGAGAGTATGACAGATGGGGCATTTTAAGGCATGCGCGGCCAACGCTTTGTTTTCCTCGGCGTCAAGCGTCTTTTCGATATACTCGCTTAAATGTTCTTCAAAATCACCGCAACCGATAATTTTTGTATTTTGATCATTCATAACAAGGGCCAACTGCTAATCCTTTTCGTGTTCCCGCAAAATTAATTTCTTTTTCATTTTCAGATTCCGCTGAGGTTAAAGTTCGACAACCTTCATTCTTCTCAATATTTTGGCTAATTCTATCCGTCCCCGGTTAATTCGGGATTTCACCGTTCCTTCGGGTATCTCAAGAACATCGACGATTTCCTTGTAACTCAATTCCTCAATATCACGGAGTATGACGCACGTCCGAAGATCGGGGACCAGTTTGTCGATGCCTTCCTGCACCTGATTGCATAATTCCCGCCGTTCAACCTCTTTTTGAGCCGATGTAACGACCGACCGTAGATGAAAGCTGTGCTTGTCGACCGAATCAGCCATCGAATTTTGCGGATTCCGCTGTCGCTTCCGGTAATCGTCGATAATCAGGTTTCGCGCCAGCCGCATCAGCCAATTTGACAAATTCCCCTGCCCCGGATCGTACTGATCGAGCGTATTGTAAATTCGTACAAACACCTCCTGAGTCAAATCTTCGGCCGCGGAAACGTTTGACGTGAATCGATAGGCCAGGTTGAATATGCGGCGCGAATAACCCGAAACAATCTCCTCCCACGCCGCGCCGTCTCCGGTCCGGCAACGTCTGACTAAATCCGCTCCAATCGTTTTTTCTTCTACCTTGACAGCCTCCAAATCCTTATCTCCTAAATGACTTCCCCGGATTAAAAAGCGACAGGATTTTTTTCCGCCTGCCAGTCAAAGATTACGAAAACCTTTGGGAAAAGTTCCAAATAAGATCTTGCTATTATACTTGATTCTGCAGCCGTCGTCCGTTGAAGTTATAACCGGAATTGCGGTATCTTTTGTTTTTAGAGTATTTCGCCGTATTATTTCCCGTCGGGCAAAAAAGCTTTCCTTTCATATATTCGGTGTTGAAATTTTGCGAAAACAAATAAAACTCATACTTTTGTTCCTGTTTGCCATCTTCTTACTCTGGTTTTTTGGACGTAATCTGAATTGGAACGAAGTCGCCGTAAGCCTCGGGAGCGCAAGCGCGTCCTACATTACCGGAGCGGTACTGATCGTATGTTTGGGTTATCTGCTTCGCGCGAAACGCTGGCAGGTGCTGCTTGATCCGATAACGGAATCGTCGCTGAAAGAACTCTTTGCCACCACAACCGTCGGATTCACGGCAGTATTTCTTATCGGAAGGGCCGGTGAGATTGTCCGCCCGATGTGGCTTCCGATGCGCGACAGGCGGGTCCGGCCATCTGCCGCCCTGGTCACTCTCGTGGTTGAAAGGATTTTTGATTTCGCCGCGATAATATGTTTTTTCACGTTGAACCTGATATGGTTTCAGGCGCCGCCGGGCCGTGAGATCGAATTTGGCTACATAAGGACCGTTGGCGTCTTTCTTTTGACCGGGGTATTCCTCGGCTTTCTGGGTCTTTATATATACCAGCGCGTTTCGCCGCGAATCATCGCCCGCGCCGAAACGGCGACGCGGAAAAGGTTCATCCCGGAGAATTTCGGAAGGATAATCCGGAGCATCTTAAAACAGCTTGCAAAATCGTTAGAGATCTTAAAAGACTGGCGCGAGATTATTTCTGTTTCGGTCTGGACGATTCTGTTGTGGGTCGCCATTGCCGTGCCGACCTGGCTCGTGCTCGCGGCGTTTGATTTGCCGCTTAGTTTTTCTGACGCTCTGTTTGTAATGGGTTGGGCGGCTTTCGGATCGATCATCCCAACTCCGGGGGGCGCCGCCGGAGCTTTTCATACGGTTACTGCCAGCGCGCTGATATTCTTAAACATCGAGCGCGAACCAGCGGCGGCAGCTGCGATCGTGATGCATTTGGTTTATTTCGCCCCGGCCGTCGTTTTTGGTTTATACTATTTCGTACACGGGGACATCAGCATTTCGAGATTTAAGAATTTGTTGTCTGCGGAACCCGCGCTGGAAGATTTTGAGCATCCGCCGCCCGAACCTGACTCCGAACTTGCGTAGTGGCTTAGTTGAATTAATAATTTCAGGAGTTTTTGTCAAAGAATTGGAAACGTTATGCGATGTCCTTTTTGCGGACTAATTGAAGATAAGGTGGTCGATTCGCGGGAAGCGAAAGACGGTGATTCGATACGCCGCCGCCGGGAATGTCTTGGGTGCGGACGGCGGTTTACTTCGTATGAACGGATCGACGAAATCCCGTATGTGGTCGTCAAAAAAGACGGCAGGCGTGAAAAGTTTGACCGAAACAAAATAACCGCAGGCCTCTTAAGGTCAATCGAGAAAAGGCCGATATCGTTGAACCAGCTTGACGAGATCGTCGACAAGGTCGAGAAATATGTTCAGGAATCCTCTGACCGGGAACGCCCGACGAGTGAAATCGGGAAGATCATAATGACC
>JBFGKW010000070.1:0-15085 GCA_041576495.1 Aridibacter sp.
AAACAGATTAGAAAATTACCCTATTACGGTGTTTTCGACCTGATTTCTTACGAAGTTGACGGAACGACGGTAGTGTTATCCGGCAGCGTTTACAATGCCGTAAACCGCAAATCGGCGGAACGCAATGTAGCCGGAATAAAGGGTGTCGAAAGGGTAATCAACAACATCGAAATCCTTCCGTTGTCGGGATTTGACAATCAGATACGCCGCAATACAATCCGGACTTTTTATCGAACCGGAGGCGGCCTCTACCGTTACCTGCAGGGCGCAAATCCCTCGATCCGGATAATCGTCAACCGCGGTCATGTGACGCTCGAAGGCTTCGTTGGCAGCAAAGGTGATTCCAGGCTGGCCTATCTTTTGGCAAACGGGGTCCCGGGTACCTTTTCGGTCACAAACAATCTGGTAATTGATAATGACAACACAAAGTATTAAGTTTTAACGGGTTGAACAAAAATAATGACCGGGCAAACGTCCGGTCTCTTTTTGTTTTAGCTGATAAAATGATACTAAGTTATCGTGCCGCCGTCGACGATCACGACTTCCCCGTTCATATAACTATTTCTGCTGCTGACCATAAAAGCGGCAAATTCGGCCAACTCATTTGGGAGTCCTAACCGACCGCGGGAGACCCATCCTTCGTGGGCTGCCAAAAGCCTGTCGGGCAATGTATTGCCCAAATCGGTATCGAATATTCCGGCGGCGATTGCATTTACAGAAACGTTGAATTGGGCGGCCTCGCGGGAGAGACATTTGGTAAATCCGATCATCGCTGCCTTGGAGGTCGCATAGTGAACAGACGTGGGAAGCGAACTCATCGCTCCGATCGACGTAATATTGAGTATCGAACCCATCCTATTGCGGACCATCCTTTTATAAAAAGGCTTTGTCACGGCAAACAGGCTGTTAACATTCGTATCTATCACCCAGTCCCAGCTTTTGTCGGTTGTTGTGACAAAATAGTCCGCTTTGTTTACCGCTGCGTTATTTACAAGGATATCGATGAATTCCCATTCTTCGCTCAGCTCGCGGACCAGTTTTTTCATTCCAAACCGATCTGTTACCGAGACCTTGTATGTGAGACACTTTCGTCCGAATAATTCAACCTTTTCTTTAACCTCAGCGGCAAGATCCTCCCGGGAATTGTAGTTAAAGGCGACATCGGCTCCCTCACGGGCGAAAATCTCGCATATGGCTGCACCGATTCCGCGTGTGCCTCCGGAAACAAATGCACGCTTTCCCTCTAATAAAAGACTCAAACCAACGTTCTCCAGATCGAAAAATTGCTCAATTAAATGCCAAAATGAAAGGTTAATGAAATTGTTCCGGACTGACAAGTCGCGAGTGCCAAATAAACATCGGGCGGCTTATGGCATAAGTATTGCTAAAGGTAGTTATTGGTATTACGCGGCAACTCGGAAAAACCTTGATATTCCGCCGTGTCACCCCGATTTCCCGCCAAAAAACCGTCAAAACTCCTAAGTTTTGTCAGGTTATAAGTGACAATATTTGTCGTCCTTCCACGAAACTTGTACCAAAATCCTATGCGTTTTTGTGAAAGCAGCGTGAAAAATAAAACAAATCAGAGGGGATTTTCCTTAATCGACCTGCTCTTGGTTATCGTCATCGTGGCGTTATTGTCGACCATTGCAATCCCGTCGCTGATGAACGCCAGTCAAGCCGATGAGGCCGCGGACGCGGTAACCACCTTGAGGAAGATGAGTATGACTCAGGCGAGTTACCATCATCGTGAAGGCCGTTTTGCAAGACTGAGCGAATTAAACGAGTTTTCAGGTAACAAGCTTGGGACCACAAAAGGCTGGTATATGGAAACGGGTGGTTATCAATACCTTCTTTTTCCGAATTCGACCGATATTCTCGAAACTGAATATACGATACTCGCGGTAAAATTTGAGAATAACAAACCGGTTTCGGCTTACCTCGTCCGCGAAGACGGAATTATCGAGCAATTGATCTAATAGCCGAAATATAACCGTTCGAGCTTTAACGTACCGAAATCTGCAATTCCTTTACTTACACCGATTAAAATATGGTTTCCGAAAATATCGAAGAAAATCACGCCGCAAACGAAACTGAGGACCTGGAATCCATCGGCAACGATATCAAGCTTGCGGGCGTCCTGTTTCGGGTCGATACGTTCATTTCTGCGATTGAGGAAGCTTATCTTCAGACCGAACCCATTCATTTTGATTACGAGAACCTCAAGGCCTTACTGATCGAAGCGAAAAACATCGGAGCTTCGGCATCATTTGAAGAGGTATTTCGGATTAAGCTAAAGATAAAGCAGGAGTTTAACGAATGGGTTTCAGCGCTGGGTGAACGCAACAATTCGATCAAAACCTATCACCTGCGTATATTTTGTGACGGCGCAAAAGAGCCTGTTAATGATGAGACCCTTGAAGCACTTGTACAGTTTCAAAGGATGCTTCCGCATACTGACCTGAACCAAAGCAAATTCGACCTGTTTCTCACCAGGCTGTTTACAAAACGCGTCGACTTAAATATTCGCGAAGCGATATTTTCGAGAGACGAACTGGTCGAGGAATTGCGGAACAGATTTGAAACGTGGCCCGACACGGAACACAGAATATTTACTCCGGAAAAACGCGAAGACGCAATTGAAAAATTTGAGGATTTTATCGGAGAAGCCGAATCTTATGAAGATTTTGGAAGTATCGTAAACGAAAATCTATTTGGCAGAATGCGAAGCCACAAGCGCTCAATTCGTGAATACCTTTATGATCCGGAAGTTGCTGCGATTTCAGTGATTTGTAATATAACCGCAGGAAACGCATTTGCGCTTTTGCTTTCAAGGGCAAATGAACCCTTAAACAAGATGCTTGCCAACGAATTTGATTTAGGGGAGGCCCTGAGCGATGCATCAGATGAGGCCGAATCTCATATTCAGGAAAAACTGACCGAAATAAGCGAATGGGTGGGTGACGATGGCGAAAGCGGAGACGTTAATATTTCTGAATTATTGGACCTGACCAAAAATGAATTTCCGAAAACAAATGAAGAAGCTGCACCGGCCAAAAAAGAAATAGAATTTGTCAGAGACAGGATATTTGCTTCGGCCAAGAAACGTATTGCGCCCATAATTTCGGAGATCGACAAATCAGAACCCGATCTGCGGTTTTTACGCAAGGAACTGGTGGGAATCAAGTCGCTCAAGAAATCCGATCTGAACGACTTTCTTGTACCTTTAGATGAACCTTCAGGCAAACTCTGCCGCGAAGTCCTCGGGATTATCTTACTGTCCGAGGATATTCGAAAGAATGAATTACCGAATCAAAAAAAGATTTCGACGCAAACGCAATTGAATCTCAAACGAATTCTGCTGATATCAAAAAATCTTGCCGAATCGGTTGAAGCGATGATTGCCGATTCCGAGCCAAAGCAAAAGTATCGCTTAAGGATTGTATTAAATAAACTGATCGAAACCGGGCTAAAGCTAAAAAAGGAAATAATCATTGTCAACGACCCTCGAAAAGAAAAGTTGCCGGCGCCGGAATCAGGACTAAAAGAAGATAAAGAGCAATCGGTTGAAAATGAGACCGACAAAGCGCAAACACCGCCACCTCAAAATGACAAGTTTCCCGCAAATTACTGGCTGGTAGCTGCAACTGTTTTGATAGCCGTGGTCAGCGCCTTAATTTATTTCTATGGTCTTAAGATAAACTCGACAATTCCAACTCCTCCCAATGTCGAGAAGATGAGCGTCTCCGGACTCCCCGGCGGCAACGAATTGGAAGATGCCTACCGGCTCGGCCCAACCCTGTTTCTTACGGCCGGCGAATCCTGGCGTAATCTCCCGGAAGAAGAACAGCGACAGCATCTTAAGGAACTTCTCAAGCTTTCAACCAAGACAAAGCTCCGCGACGTAATAATTGTCGACCAAAAAGGAAATTTTATGGCAGATGCTTCGAGAGGCGGAGTAACGATCGGCGGGAGCTATTTTCAAACCAACGCAAAAGAAAAGATTGAGACCGATGAGAAAAACGGAAGTGATTAAACCGCTTGTCTTTCCTGAGATTTCGGAAGCAGCGCGCTAATTTCTTCAATGATTTTTTTTGTAGAATCCGGGCTCGACAGGTTCAGCGCAGCATTTCGCATTGCCGAATACTTTGTTGTGTCGGCTAATAACGTACTGATAATCGGAACGATATCCGACGTCTTTTCAAGCAGAACTCCCGCTCCGCGTTTCGAGATTAGATTTACGGTGCCCGCTTCCTGGGGCATTGGCGGAGTCGTAGTATCGGCAATTATCGGTAATCGGCAGGCTAACGCCTCAAAAGTCGTCAGGCCCCCGAGCTTAGATACCATAACGTTTGCCGACTGCATGATTTTTTCGATCTCGTCAGAATACCCGATTACTTTCACCGGAAATTTAGCAGTTTTGGCAAGCTTTTCGGCCTCTAAACGCAATTCATTATTTTTTCCAGCAAGGAAAATCGCCTGCACGTCTAACTCGCCCTTGATCAATTCCTTAAAGATCATCGGAATGTTTCCACCGCCGACGTAACCGGCGTTCACAAAAACCGTAAACTTCTCTTCTTCAAGCCCGAACGCCTTTCGCGCATTTCTTGCATCGGATTCGTCGACCGGGCTGAATTTCGGATTAATCGGCATCCCCGAAATCTTTATTTTTTCCGGCGAAATCCCATAATCAATAAGCTGGCGTTTGGCGTCGTCATTAGCGACCAGGTAAAGAGAAACGTCATCGCACGCCCACCCCTTCCAGAATCCATAGCATGGATCGGTGACGACCGTAACCAGCGGAATCTTATCCAATAAATTCAATTCCTTGAGAATCCTGGCAAACATGTGCTGCGTCATCGGGTGAACGCTGACGACAATACTGGGGAACCACTTTTCAAATTGTTCCTTACAAAAAGCCGCACACTTATCGAGAAAAAAGTTGCTTCGCTCAGGTTGGAACCGGTTAACGATCCAAAAACAGTATTTCATCCAGTGCTGTTTGTTTTTAAGAATCCAGTTATACAGGTTCACCAGCTTCGCGGTAATCCGATGCGATTCCTCAACCGCCTTGAGAATTCGCACTGCCGCGGATTCTCCGTGCCAAAATTTCTGAATTCCGTCCGCAATGGTTTCGGCTGCCGAACGGTGTCCGCCACCGGTATCGGACGAAATGATCAGTATTTTTGGTGTGTTCTGCGACATCGTTTATGCTTCGATGGCAACCCCTTCGGATTGCGGCGTATTTTGCACCAGCTTCTTACTTGCCTTTTTCATCTCACGCTCGAGTTTTTTGATCTTGACCAGATGGTCCTTGTTAAAGGGAAGGCTAGGATAGTAACAATTTGATTCATGGGTACAAAAACAGCCATTCTGCGCCTTTTTCCGTCGTGCAACCATCGCCGGTGAATTCCACGCTTTTTGGAAATCCCAGTCAAACGCCCTGAGATTACCAGTGTCCGATAAATTTTCGCACGAAGATATGGTTCCCTCATCGTAGATCACCGCACCCGCCGACCCGGCGTAACACGTCAACTGAGCTTTACCGGTCTCTTTGGTTTTGGCAATCAGGTCGTGCATATAAATATCCACGGCCGCCTTGAAAAAGCCGGATTTTCCGCCGTAGTTATTCTTGATCGCGGCATTTTTAACATCTTCAAGAATCATATGCGAAAGCCGGGAATACTTTTCATGATCAAATTCGAGTTCCTTCGGATCATTTGACGGGGGCCGGATATAATTTATGTTGATCTTGTCCGGTTTAAGATCATATTTTAAGAAATCGTACCAATCAAAAATCGTGTCTTCGTTCGAAGCCATGACGCATGTACAGGTCTGAACATCCAGATTTGGAAATTCTTTCTTCATCTCCTGTAGCGTCCGGGCCGTGTGAATTGCCTTATCCCAACTTCCCTGTTTCTGCCGAATTTTCTCGTGGGGTTCTTTGAGCCCGTCGATTCCCAACGCAACCGTTACATTCAATTTCGGGTTCTCCTCTAAAATCCTCGTCACGTCAGGGAAAATACGCGGGTGTATTTGACCGTTTGACATCAAATAAACCGAGTCGAGCCTGTTATTCCGGTAAAACGCGTTGCAAATTTCGGGCAGGTCCTTGCGGGTGAAGGGCTCGCCGCCGGCCAGAACCAAAACACCCAGGTTTCCTCCCAGAGTCTCGGAAATCTGTTCGATTTCCCGGGTTTTCATTTGCAGCTTTTTCCGCGGACGGTCATTGAGTTCGTCCGTGAAAAAACAGTGGGTGCACCGCATATCACAAACTGAAGTAACGAGAATATTCAAAAACACCGGTGAGATCGTTTGGCCTACCGCCATTTTCGCATATCTCTTGAAAATTTCTTTTGTTGTAAAGTCCATATTGCTTAATAAATCACCCTTGAAATTCCTATGATTAGCGGGTTTATCGTAATTTACAATCTTATCGCATCGTCATAGTCTGGGCAAGATAAGAAGCCGGAAACGCGACCCCCCTGCACCGAAAATTAAAAAGCCGCAAATCGGGTTGCGAAAGACCCTGAAAGAAGAGTCCGTATACTTGGAGCCAGTGATTTATTAAACGGATTCCGCTAAAATGGAAAATATGTTCCGACGGGTTTATCTAGACAACTCCGCTACGACTCCGATCGACCCTGACGTTGTCGAGGCGATGCTGCCTTTCTTGACGGAAAAATACGGAAATCCATCGAGCATACATTTTTTCGGTCAGGAAGCGCGGTCAGCAGTCGATAAGGCGCGTCACCAGGCGGCCGCGTTGCTCAATGCGCAGCCGGCCCAAATAATATTCACATCGGGCGGAACCGAAGCCAACAACCTGGCCATACGCGGTCTTTGCGAACTAAACGAAAAACACGGAAAACATATAATTACCTGCAGAATCGAACATCCTTCCGTCATCAACGTTTGTCAGGATCTAGAAAAAACCGGTTTCAGCGTATCTTATCTGCCGGTCACCGGCCGCGGCGCGGTTCGAATACAAGACATTGAATCAGCGATTCGCGAGGACACCATTTTGGTATCGATCATGACGGCCAACAACGAAATCGGAACTATCCAGCCGGTTGAGGAAATAGGAAAACTCGTAAGATCGCTGCAGGCGAATGGAAAAAAGATTTGGTTTCACACCGATGCCGTTCAGGCGGCCGGAAAGATCCCGGTTGACGTTGAAAAGATTGGTTGCGACCTGCTATCCATTTCCGCCCACAAGATTTATGCTCCGAAAGGCGTCGGCGCTCTTTATGTACGTCGGGGGGTCCGCTTAAAGCCGCAAAATCTCGGAGGTCATCAGGAACGAGAACGGCGCGGCGGTACGGAAAATGTGGCTCAAATCGTCGCCTTCGGAAAAGCCTGTGAATCGGCGGGAGAAAACCGGAATGAAAATTTTGAGCGGGTAAGAGAGATGCGCGACCGGTTTGAAAGCGAATTGGAAAAGCGAATTGCGGGCACAACCGTAAACGGAGATCCCTCCTGCCGTTTGCCGGGTATCTCAAACATTTCATTTGAGTATGCCGAAGGCGAGGCAATTCTCATTAACCTGGATATGCAGGGTATAGCCGTTTCGACCGGCTCGGCGTGTTCGTCAGGCAGCCTTGATCCGTCGCCGGTGATTCTCGCGCTCGGCGTCAAAGATGATATTGCCCGCGGCGCGGTCAGATTTAGTTTTGGAAAGGAAAACACCGACGAAGAACTTGACTATGTTCTGTCTGTTCTTCCGAAGGCGGTCGAAAACCTTCGCCAACTTTCCCCTCATTACAGGGCAGCTTCTTCGTAAAAGCCCGGGACCCTTCCAATCGAATCCTTAAAATAGCCGTCGACTCGATCCCCTAAGTCGACGGCTTTCCTTGGTGTAATTGCGACTATTACTTCAAGCCCGAATTGGATTTGCCGGTCACTTTGTCATCCTTGAATCGAACATACATGTTCGAAAAGTTCTCCCCTTTCCAGCGGTACGAAGTGAGTGTGCTGTTTCCAAATGTCGAGGTGCTGGTTTGTTCACCGGGCGAACCGATGATTTCTTTCACCTCGTCATAGGTCATGCCGATCTTAATTTGTTCATACTTGGCTTTGGTAAGGTCCGCGTCACCCGAACCCGAAGAACTCCCCAAACCGAATTGAGATTTAGACCGCAACTCGTTATTTCGAAAGGAAGCGGATATTCGCGCAGATTTTTCGCCTTCCCATTTGTATGACTTCAGTTCATATTTTCCAATCGTCGAACTGCTTGTTTCTTCGCCTTCTTTACCCAAGATTTTAACTACTTCTTCATAGGTCATGCCGTTTTTCATCTTGCTGAAGCTGTCCAGCGTAATACTTCCCTTTCCGGTTGAGGATGTAGACGTCGAATCGCCGGAACTATCTGTTTTTGTTTCGGTCTTTTCAGCGTCTTCAGCATCCGGCACGGGCGTCGGGGCTTCATCAGATTTGCTGCCTAGGTCACCCAACGAGCACCCCAAAACAACAAACAATAACATCGCAAATGCCAAACCAAGTGATTTTTTCATCATCTCTCCTTCTTGTCTTTGTAATTCTCTTTATCTAAAAGAAATACCTCAATTGTCATGGCTTCGTCAATATTGACGCACAACAGCGCCCGGCGATTGTCTGCGATATTCACCCCGTTTCGCACCGTTTTTCCGTATCGAATTGGTCAACCGGTGCCGGATGCTTGATGCCCGTTTGTTTAAGACGGGAATCGGGTTGGCCCTGTCGCTGTCAGGTTCTTATTGCATCCAACGCGCCGATACTCTCCGTTTTTGTCTTCGATACTTGCCTTTCCTGCTTTGATACCCCATCATTCCCCTTCGATTTTAGGGGCAACGGATTTTATGATTGAAAGTAAGAATATCAGGAATATCGCCATCATCGCTCACGTTGACCACGGGAAAACAACCCTCGTTGACGCGATGCTCAGACAATCCGGGACATTTCGCGACAATGAGGAATTGACCGACCGCGTTATGGATTCGATGGATCTTGAACGCGAACGCGGGATTACGATAATGGCCAAGACAACATCCGTTCGTTTCGGCGATTACAAGATCAATATCGTGGATACGCCCGGTCACGCTGATTTCGGCGGTGAGGTAGAACGTGTACTGAAAATGGTTGACGGTGTCATGCTTCTGGTTGATGCCTCCGAAGGGTGTCTTCCACAGACCCGGTTCGTGCTTCGCAAAGCCCTCGAATTGGGCCTTCCGGCAATTGCGGTTGTCAATAAAATCGACCGCCAGGATCAGCGGGTTGAAGAGGTAGTCGATGAAATTTATGACCTCTTTATCGATCTCGGGGCCGAAGATGATCAGATCGACTTCCCGATCCTGTACGCGGTTGCAAAAGACGGCATAGCCAAAACGTCGATGGAACATGATTCCCCAAACCTGAAACCGATATTTGACCAAATCGTCCAGACCACCCCGGCACCGAAACCGATCCGTGACGACTCACTTCAGCTTCTCGTGACAAATATTGATTACAACGAGTACATCGGAAGGCTGGCGATCGGAAGGATTTTTTCCGGTGAACTTAGGAAAAATGAAGAAGTCAGCATTTCAAAACGCGACGGGACGTTGGAAAAAACCCGTGTCAAGGAAATTTATGTTTTCGAGGGGTTGGACCGGAAAAAGGTTGACGAAGTGGGTGTTGGCGAGATCGTCGCCATTGCCGGATTTGAAGGAATCAATATAGGCGAAACGATCACTACGACCGATAATCCCCGGCCGCTTCCTGTAATCGCCGTTGACGAACCAACGATTTCGATGGTCTTTGGCGTCAACAATTCTCCTTTTTCCGGACTCGACGGAAAGTTTGTGACGTCGCGGCAAATTCGGGAGCGGCTTGAAAAGGAAGTTCTCGGCAACGTCGCCTTGCGGGTTGAGGAAACGGAGTCGCCGGAACAATTTAAGGTATCCGGCCGAGGCGAACTCCAGCTGGCGATACTTATTGAAATGATGCGGCGCGAAGGCTACGAACTCCAGGTTTCAAAACCCGAAGTCGTCACAAAAACCGGGAAAAACGGTGAGACACTCGAACCGCTCGAGCAGGTTGTGATCGATATTCCGGAGGATTTTATCGGCGTCGTGACGGAAGCGCTGGGACGGAGAAAGGGGCAAATGTCAAAGATGATAAACAACGGTACCGGTCGCGTGCGGCTCGAGTATGAAATACCGTCCCGGGGGCTGATCGGATTTCGAGGCGAATTCCTGACCGAGACTAAGGGCACCGGGCTTCTCAATACGATGTTTCTGCGGTTCGATACCTGGAAGGGAGAAATGAAGTCGCGTCCGACGGGCTCGCTGATCGCTGACCGGGTCGGCGAGGCGACCACCTATGCGCTTTATAACTTGCAGGAACGCGGAGTAATGTTTATCAAGCCTCAGGTTAAGGTATATGAAGGAATGGTCGTGGGAGAAAACGCCCGCGCAGTAGACCTCGATGTAAATGTAATTAAAGAGAAGAAGTTAACCAACATGCGCGCCGCTTCCGCCGACGAAGCGATGCGGTTGGTCCCAGCCAAAGAACTTACCCTTGAAGAGGCTCTCGAGTTTATTGCTGATGACGAATTGATCGAGGTCACGCCAAAGCATGTACGTTTAAGAAAACGGATTCTTCAGGCAAACCAAAGACCGAAAAAGGAGCATAATCCGTAGCTCAGACATATTTCTGAAAATATTTCGGCCGGGCATCATAGGCACCTAATCGACGGGCGTTTTTTCCCTAATCGGCCACGATAACGGTCTTCCTACGAGCCTATTGGGTGAAATAACTATTGTAATACTTGATAATGTCATTCCCGTTTTTCGATGATATCTCGTGCAAGCCGCCCTGCGGATTGTAGAATGCAAGGTAAACGAGTCCGATCCTCGAATATATAATCTGATCCTCTTTGCTGCTTCTGATTTGCGCCCCCGAATTCTTCACTTCCTGCTTGTACACTTCGATATCATCGCGGGCATCATCGATAGTTTTGTAAATAGCGGCGCGATGGGTGATATTCGTACTTCCGCTCCGATACTCAGCCTGAATACCGGCTAGCCGGTTGGGAAAATACGCCCGGTCAGTCGATGTTTTTGCCTTTATCAGCTTAAACGGCCCGACCTCGGATTTCTTTTCAAAAAAGAACTTCAAAAGACTTGCATCGTCAACGTCATTGCTGGCCTCGTCACCAAAATCAACGTCTTTACCCGACGGGAAGGTGACATCATCCATCGGCTTCTCCGAATCGCCCGAATCATCGGAATCATCATCCTCTCGAGAATCATCGGCAGATTTTGTATCGTCATCGTCCGATTTTGAATCCGATTCGGATCGCTCAATCTGATTTTCATCACGGGCCGTCTGATCATTGCTGCTGGCGTAAAATATAAGACCGACCGCGGCCAAAAGGACGATGCCGACTCCGACCAACAGAAAAGCGGCGATTCCCCCAATAATCCAATACATTTTGGAGTTGCCCTTCCCGGATTGCGGCGGTTGGCCGCCTTGGATATTCGGATTGTTCGCGGCCTGACTAAACAGAGGCTGGCCGCATTTCGAGCAGGCACCCGAGTTCGGCAGATTTGCCTGACCGCATTTACTGCAAAATTGATTTTCCATCTTCCCCTCCTATTGGTTTGGCCGTAACCGGTGCGTGAACTTCAATTTATTCTTTCTCATCTTCCGATTCCTCCGGCAAATATTTCTCATAACCATAAGCATCGTCATAATAATAACTCGAATCATCCGGATCCGGTTCCGGCAAGTTTTCAGCCTTCCGGCGCCCGGCGTTTTCCGGTTCTTCCGGCACCCCGTTTTCGTTTATGTCTTTATGCTTCGGTTTTTGGGACATTTTTCGTCTATAATCTTAAAAACCTTTATTTTGAATATATCCTGAAACAAGATTATGAACATGAAAATACTCGTCGCTCTTACCGTGATTTTCACAATTCACGGAATCGCCGCATTCAATCAGCCGAATGCATGCGCGCAACAGCCGGACACCCAATCGGTTGAAAATGAATACCAGGTTGGAGCCGTCATTTTCCATCAAAAGGCCGCTGAATATCGCGCTTTAACGTATCAGGCTTTTAATTTAGCACAATTACGGCTCGATATGGATAAGAAACTTAGTAAGAAATTGCCAAAATCAGAGCGTAAGAAACCGCGTGCGATAATTATCGACGCGGACGAAACCGTTTTGGATAATACGCCGTACTTTGCAAAACTGATAAAGACCGGGGCGCCGTTTGATATAAATACCTTTTTTGAGTGGAAGAAGACGGCCAGCGCCAACGCGGTGCCGGGGTCGGTTGAGTTTCTGAAATATGCAAAGAGCAAAAACGTCGAAATTTTTTATGTTTCAAATGTACCGAATTCGTTTAAGGAGGCGACCGTCAAGGGCTTGAGCGCACTGGATTTTCCGGACGCCCGTGAGGAAAATGTGATGTTAATCACCGATAGCGGAAGCAAGGAGCCGCGGCGGAAAAAGGTTGCGGAAACACATCGTATTGTAATGTTGATCGGCGATAGTTTAAATGACCTGTCCGTTGCGTTTGAAGGTAAATCGGTCGAGGACCGCTTTGCGGAGGTCGAAAAGGTTAAAGAAATGTGGGGAACTCGGTTTATCGTTATTCCGAATATCATTTACGGCGCCTGGGAAGCCGCGGTTTATGAAGGGAAGAGACTAAGCGAAATCGAGAAAAAGCGTAAACGCATTGACTCACTTGAAGACTATTGAATGCAATCCCGTTATCTACCGCGGCAATAAATTTCACGGCTGTCGCGTCAATAAATGCAAATGAATAACAAGAAACTGTCTATTTCCATCCTGATCGGCGCGTTTTTCCTGACAACCGGCCTCTCCGCCCAAACCCTGACTGTGAAGGAGATTATGAAGGAACCTTCGATCGCCGGCGCTCGGATTTCAGGTGAGCGGCTGTCGCCGGATGGCAAATACGTAGCTTATCTTTGGAACTCCGAGGGGAAAGAGCCGGAAGACCTGTATCTTCTTACTACATCAGATGGCGTTGCAAAGAAGGTCCTTTCACCCGTGGATTTAATTTCTAAAAAGGCGGAAAAAGAAAAAGACGATCCGCTCGAATACGGCGTGGTTATAAACGATGAATTCGTCCGGTCCCGCCGGAATCAAATTGGAAACGTCCGCTGGTCTCCCGACTCCAGCCGAATATTGTTTACTCAAAACGGGGATATATTTGTCCTAAAAATTGGGGAGGCGAAACCAAAACGAATAACCAAGACCGAAACTTCTGAATTTTCTGCGGAATTTCTGGACAACGATCGGATATTGTTTCAGCAAAGCGGAAATCTGTTCTCTATAAACACAAAAGACGGAACCCTTATACAAATCTCGCGGGAGGCAGATTCCCAGAAGCAAATTTCCGTTTTCGGCGCAGAAGCCAGCCGGAACGGAGAAATGATCGCCTACATCTCATCCGACAATTCGAAACAGCTGCCGCTTTTTGTACCAAACTACCTTCCCTATTACACCGCCGCTCCCACGATTCGAAGAGGCTGGACAAAGACTTCGGTCTACGCGGCAAAAACAGACGGATCGGCGGAAAAGGGGGTTGAAATCGAACTTCCGAAGCCTGAGGGTGAATCTTTCATTTCGGGGCTCGAATGGCTTTCTGATCACAGAACTCTGATCGTCGATCGGATCGACAAGACCCACAAACGGCGCCAGATATTTGCGGTGACGATGGGCGCAGAAAATCAGCCCGGCGTTTATCTCGTCCATCAGGAAGAAGATGAAAAATGGGTCGGCAGGATTTCGCGGATGATCGAAGGAAATCCTGAAAATAGCTTCCAATTTTTCTTCGCCTCTGAAAAAGATTCGGGTTTTAATCATCTTTACCTGGCAAATCTCGATCAAGCAAAATTTGCGGATGGAAAGGCAAATGCCGTAGTAAAACAGTTAACAAAAGGAAATTGGGAGATCAGCTGGGCTGACTGGGAACGCCGCGGTGAATATATAGTCTTTCTTTCCACAGCGGGTAATCCGGCCGGTCGCCAGTTTGCCTCAGTTAAAGTCAACGACCTTGAAACAGCCGGTGTTCCGTTCTCACCGCGCCGCCTGCCGCGTGCCGATGTATATCCGGGTATGAAAACAAGTCCCCAGATCGAAAATTCGGTATTGATATTTGGCGCCTCTGAATGGAACCGCCCCGAGGAATTAACCATGCTAAACGGGCTCCATGTCTCCGGCGTGAACCATAGCACCGATGGGTTCAGCAGTCCTTTGACTGCCACAGCACCAAGGGAGTTTCTGAACCGGAATTGGAATGAACCGAGATTCACGTCATTCCCTTCGGCTGACGGAAAGGAGGTCCCCGCCAAAATTTATGTGCCCTCGGGATTTGATAAAACCAAAAAATACCCGATGGTGATCTTTGTGCATGGTGCCGGATACCTCCAGAACGTGATAAACGGCTGGAACAATTATTATCGGGAGTTCATGTTTAACCAGCTCCTGACGCAAAAAGGATATGTCGTTTTGGATATCGACTATCGTGGGTCGGCCGGTTACGGCCGCGATTGGAGGACGGACGTCTATGATTTTCTCGGTGGAAAGGATTATACGGACCACCTCGACGGAATCGACTTTATGGTCAGGAATTATTCGGTTGATCAAAAGCGAATAGGGGTTTACGGCGGCAGCTATGGAGGATTTATGGCAGCTATGCTCGTGATGAGGGCACCCGAGAAAATTGCCGCCGCGGCCGCGCTGCGTCCGGTTATGGATTGGAAAAACTACTATGCGACAAACCCGTTTTATACGTCGCAGCGGCTGCGAAGTCCGAAGGAAAACCCCGAGGGGTACCGTCGGAGCTCGCCGATTTCATACGCCGAAAAATTGCAGAAACCATTGTTGATTTTGCACGGTTTAGTTGATAGTAATGTTCACGCGCAGGATTCCATTCAATTAGTCGAACGGCTTATCCGTCTTGATAAAACAGAGTATTTCGATCTGATGTTGTACCCGTCTGAAAACCATGCATTTCAACGCTCAACCAGTTGGGAAGACGAATACGAACGAATCCTGGCATTTTTCGAAAAACATCTGAAGTAATTTATTAAA
>JBFGKW010000071.1:0-14997 GCA_041576495.1 Aridibacter sp.
AAGGAGGGGTGCCGCTTCGGCGGGGTGGTTGAATCACGCCCCGCGAACTGCTTTCTTTGGTTTGATATTATGATTGATCCGGAAAAAATTCTCCGGGTCATATTTCGCCTTTACTGCCCGAAGGCGCTCATAACTTGTTCCAAAAGCTGCACTTGCCTGATCTTCGTCGTCCTGGTCAAGGTAGTTGCTGTAAACGCCCCCCATCGCAAAGGGCGTCATTTTCTGATGCAGCCGACGGGTCCAGTTTATTACCGACTGGTCCATTTCCGGATCTTCCCAACCCGACCAGATTCCGAGTACATAATTTGCATCCCGTCTTGAAAAGGCAGTCGCGCTCTTTTCAACTCGGTTGATAGCACCGCCAAGCGGTTCAAATCCGACCAGTGAAAACGATCCGGGAAGCGGATTGACGTGGCTTACAAATACTTCGATCATCTCGTCGGTAAGACGGTCAAAATAATGCGCCTTCCAATAGTAACGCATGCCGCTCGGTACTCCGGCGTCGAAGCCTTGTTGCATTGAGACAAAATCCATCGGCTGAATCAAGCTTAGAATCGGATTTCCAAAGGTTTCAAGCGGTGCGAGTTCCTCCCGGGCGACTTCCAACTCACCCGAGTGACAGGCAACTATGGCGATTGCGGTTTTTGTTTGAAATCGCTCCGGGAAAGGCGGAACCGGAGGAACTTTCACCACCAGCGCATAGCACGCGATCTCATCCGCCGCCTGAGATGAAAATTTTCGATAGGATCTAAGAATCTTCCCGCATTCTTCGATCGGATAAAATATCTGAGCTGACATCAATTTGGGGCCGACTTCGTGGAGCCTGAACTCGAATGACACAACCACCCCAAAGTTACCCCCGCCGCCGCGAAGCGCCCAAAACAGATCCGGGTTTTCGGTTTCATTCGCAGTTATAATGTCGCCGTTATAATTTATGAGTTCGACGGATAGCAGATTGTCGAGCGTGAGGCCGTATTTACGACCCAGATAACCGATTCCGCCGCCCATTGTGAGTCCGGCGATGCCCGTTTTCGAAACAACGCCAACGGGCGTTGCCAATCCGAATTTTTGTGTTTCCCGGTCGACGTCTCCGATCGTTGCACCGGCCTCTACCGTAGCAGTTTTAGACTCCGCGTCAACATTCACATTCTTCATCCCGGAAAGGTCAATCATCAACCCGTCATCGCATACCGCTTTCCCGGCCACGCCGTGCCCGCCGCCTTTTACCGAAACGAGGAGCCCGTTATCGCGCGCGAAATTGACGGATTCAACTACGTCGCTGACAACTCTGCATTGAACTATCAGCGCGGGCCTTTTGTCGATCATCCCATTCCATACCGCCCGGGATTCGTCATATTCCGGATCTCCCGGCCGGACCAGCTTTCCGTCCAGTGACGCCGAAAATTTTTCGATCTTATTATTATCGGCCATAGTTTACCTCCATCAATCGGATTTAACGCTAAATTACACCGATGGACCGCAAGTTTCAAGAAATCTGGTTGAGGATGCGCGGATTTTCGATGAATCCGCAGGATCATTCTTTAATCAGACCTTGCGGCGGCGGTAAGTTCTTTAACCGGTCAAGGGAGTGAACACGATTGCCGTATTCACTCCGTTGATTTTTACTTTTAATCCACCGGGCATTATCCTGCCGGGTCGTAACTACGCTTCCTTGCCTTCCGCCGCCTCGGCCTTTTTCGAAACCTTTGCCTTCTCTTTTTTCTTCGTGTCGGCCTTCTTCTTCACCGTCTTTACTTTTTCCGTCGTCTTGATAAGCGGTATGTCGGCTGAAGTAGGAACGTCAACCCCGCCGCGGATATCCAGATGATCAAACTCGCTGATTTCTCGCTGGTTAACAGTCGGATCTTCATCAACCTTGACGTTGCGGTAATACCGCATACCGGTACCGGCGGGAATCAGGCGGCCCATAATGACGTTTTCCTTGAGTCCGCGCAGATAATCGATCCGCCCGGAAATCGCCGCTTCGGTAAGTACCCTCGTCGTTTCCTGGAAACTGGCCGCGGAAATAAACGAATCGGTCGAAAGCGAAGCCTTCGTGATCCCGAGAAGAAGCGGTTCTGCGCTGGCGGTTTCGCCCTTTTCCTTTGAAACCCTGCGGTTTTCGTCTTCATAACGGAACCGGTCAACCTGCTCCTCAAGTAAGAAATCTGTATCACCGACTTCTTTTATTTTGACCCAGCGGAGCATTTGGCGAACGATCACCTCAATGTGTTTATCGTTAATGGTCACACCCTGGAGACGGTAAACTTCCTGTATTTCGTTGACCAGGTATTCCTGCAGAGCGTCCATACCGAGCACCTTCAAAATATCGTGCGGATTGAGCGGTCCGTCCATTAACGGCTCACCGGCTTTTACATAATCGCCGTCCTGGACGTTGATGTGGGTACCCCGTGGAATCAGATATTCGTGTTCGCTGCCGTCCTCGCTGACGATGATCACGCTTCTTTTACCCTTCTTGATCGCACCGAATTTAACCGTTCCGTTGATTTCACTCATAACGGCAGTCTCTTTCGGCCGGCGGGCCTCGAATAGCTCGACGATTCTTGGCAAACCTCCGACAATATCTTTATTTTTGGTCGTTTCGCGGGGAATCTTGGCAATTATGTCTCCGATTTCGATATCCTGCCCGTCTTCCACCATCAAATTGGCCTGGATCGGCATTTGATAAGTCTTTTCGATCTTGCTTCCCTTTTTGATTTCAAGCCGGGGCTGATTCTTCTCATCCGAGTCCTTAACGACCAAACGTTTTTGTCCGCTGATCTTGTCGATGTCTTTCTCGACGGTTTTGCCTTCAACCAAATCCTGGTACTTAATCTTTCCGGATTTTTCTGTCAGGATCGCATGTGTGAAAGGATCCCAGGTTGCCAAAACATCGTCTTCTTTGACCTTCTGGCCGTCCTGAACCCTGATGTGCGCCCCGTAGACAATGGAATAACGCGCAACTTCGCGGTCGCGTTCATCAATCAAAGCGATGTCCGAAGCCTGCCGGTTGATATTGATCAACTCCTTTTCGCGGTTTTTAATGACGTTGAGACCGATAAATTTAACCGTTCCGTCCATCGATGCCGTATGCTGGGTTTCCTGTTCGAGGCGTGCGGTACCGCCGACGTGAAAAGTTCTCATCGTCAGCTGCGTGCCGGGTTCACCGATCGATTGGGCGGCTATCACACCGACCGCTTCTCCGATCTCAACCGTTCTGCCCATCGCCAGGTTTCGTCCGTAACACCTGACGCATATTCCGCGTCTCGCTTCGCAAGTCAGCGGCGAGCGGATCTTTACCTGCAGCAGTCCGGAAAGCTGAACCTGGGCGGCGAGTTCTTCGTCAATTTCCATATTGGCTTTGACGATCGTGTTTCCATCGACCGGATCGACGATATCATCCAGTGCGGTACACCCGACGATTCGATCCTGGAGCGATTCCACCTCTTCACCGTTTCGGACGATGGCCTTGGACCAGATTCCCTTGAGCGTTCCGCAGTCGACTTCGGCGACGATGACGTCCTGCGCGACATCGACCAGCCGGCGGGTCAGGTAACCCGAGTCGGCGGTTTTAAGCGCCGTATCGGCAAGGCCCTTGCGCGCGCCGTGAGTCGAAATAAAGTACTGCAGCACATTGAGTCCTTCGCGGAAATTCGCCGTAATCGGCGTCTCGATGATCTCTCCCGATGGTTTTGCCATCAATCCGCGCATCCCGGCAAGCTGCCTGATCTGAGCTTCTGAACCGCGCGCCCCGGAATCCGCCATAACCAGAATCGGATTCAGTTCGTTTCTTGCCTTTTCCCTGACGTCCATCGCCAGGAACATTTCTTTTGCTACGCGGTCGGTAACTTCCGACCAGATCGCTGTTACTTTGTTTGACCGTTCGAGATCGGTCATCGTCGCATCCTCGTACTGCTTGCGAAGTTTATCGACTTCCTTCCGCGCATCTTCGATGATTTTCGACTTGCTGTCTGGCGTTACCATATCGTCGATGCCGATCGAAATTCCTGCCTTGGTGGCATATAAAAATCCGAGAGTCTTCAAATCGTCAAGCAACGCAACGGTTTGTTCGTGGCCAAGCTTTAAATGACTGAAAGTAACTAGCGACTGCAGCCCTTTCTTGCGAAGCGTTCCGTTGACAAACGGAAGGCCGTCACGAGTCAGCCGGTCATTAAACACCACCCGCCCGACGGTCGTGTCGATCGTTCCGTAAAAGTCTTTCTGAATCCGGCCCCGGGTCACATCCTGGGGATTATGTTCCTTGGTCAGGTCGATCAAATCGCCTTTCCAGCGAAGCTTGATTTTGGCCTGCGTATCCACCGTTTTGGAGTCGAGTGCGAGCAGAACTTCTTCGACCGAGCCAAAGATTTTGTTTTCGCCTTTCATTTTGTCCCGGTCGAGCGTCAGGTAATAACAGCCAAGGACGATGTCTTGTGACGGGACCGCAATCGGCTGGCCGCTTGCCGGGCTCAAAAGGTTGTTTGACGCCAGCATCAGCATTGAGGCTTCGATTTGCGCCTCCGGCGACAGCGGAATATGAACCGCCATCTGGTCGCCGTCAAAGTCGGCGTTAAACGCAGTACAGACGAGCGGATGAATCTTAATCGCCTTTCCCTCGACTAGCACCGGTTCAAACGCCTGGATTCCGAGCCGGTGAAGCGTCGGCGCTCGGTTTAGCAATACCGGGTGATCGCGGATGACTTCTTCCAGAATATCCCACACGATCGGTTCCTGCCGTTCGACCATTTCACGAGCCTGTTTGATCGTCGCCGCGTGTAAGTCTTTTTCCAACTTGTTGTAAATAAACGGCTTATATAATTCAAGCGCCATTTTCTTCGGCAATCCGCACTGATGCAATTTTAGTTCGGGACCGACGACAATCACGCTGCGACCGGAATAATCGACCCGTTTGCCGAGAAGATTCTGGCGAAACCGGCCTTGTTTTCCTTTGAGCGTTCCGGAAAGCGATTTGAGCGGCCGATTGTTTGCCCCCCGCAGCACTCTCCCCCGCCGACCATTGTCAAAGAGCGCATCGACGGCTTCCTGGAGCATCCGTTTTTCATTTCGAACGATTACTTCAGGCGCGCGAAGCTCCATCAGCTTCTTCAGCCGGTTGTTACGGTTGATAACCCTTCGGTAAAGATCGTTCAAATCCGAAGTCGCAAAGCGGCCCCCGTCCAGTGGAACCAACGGTCGGAGTTCGGGCGGAATCACGGGAATGACATCGAGAATCATCCATTCCGGTTTGTTTCCGGAGCGCAAAAACGAATTTGCCACTTTCAGGCGTTTCGAGTATTTTAGTTTCTTTTGCTGTGAAGTCGCCTCGCGCATATCGGTTCGGAGACGCGCCACGAGTTCCGGAATATCAATCTGCATCAATAGTTCCTTAATCGCCTCGGCGCCCATTTTCGCCACGAATTGATGAGGATATTCTTGCATCAGTTCGCGATAGCGTTCGTCAGTCAGGAGGTCCTTCTCTTTAAGATCGGGCACGTCACCGGGATCGATAACGATATACAGCTCGAAATAGAGAATTTTTTCCAGGTCACGCAGCGTGATATCGAGCAGGTGTCCGATTCGCGAGGGAAGTCCCTTAAAAAACCAGACGTGCGAGCAGGGGCTCGCCAAATCGATATGGCCGAGCCGTTCGCGTCGTACTTTTGATTGGGTTACTTCGACACCGCACTTGTCACATTTAACGCCGCGGTGTTTCATCCGCTTATATTTTCCGCACAAACATTCCCAGTCGGAAACGGGGCCGAAAATTCTCGCGCAGAATAGACCGTCTCGTTCGGGCTTAAACGTCCGGTAGTTGATCGTTTCCGGTTTGGTAACCTCACCGTGCGACCACTCTTTTATCTTTTCCGGCGACGCAAGCGAGATTCGAATCGCCTCAAAGTTAGGACTTAACTGTGTTTTTTCTTTTTGAAATCGAAACATCTTATTCTCCAATTTTTCAAACCCTTGCGGGGTGAGTTGATAACCCTATTCAAAGCTTTTCGCCCGAAGCCGGCCGGATTAACTTCCGACAACTTCCCCGACGCCTGAAGTTTTCTCATCTTCATCGACCAGATCTTCTTCGATCAGCTCGACATCCAGACAAAGAGACTGGAGTTCCCGGACCAAAACGTTAAACGATTCAGGTATTCCCGGCTTAAAGTCAGCGGCACCCTTCACGATCGCTTCGTAAATCTTCGATCGTCCTGCGACGTCATCTGATTTGCATGTCAGAAGCTCCTGCAGAATGTGAGCCGCGCCGTAAGCCTCAAGCGCCCAAACTTCCATTTCGCCAAAACGCTGCCCGCCGAATTGGGCCTTTCCGCCCAGCGGCTGCTGCGTTATCAGAGAATATGGCCCGATCGACCTGGCATGAATTTTGTCATCGACAAGGTGCGACAGCTTGAGCATGTAGATGTATCCGACCGTAACCTTTTGCTCAAATTGCTCGCCCGTAAGTCCATCATAGAGCCTCGTTTTACCGGACGGCCCGACACTATTCGGAAGGCCGAGTTCATCATATCGGTCGTTAGCCTGCTTGATATATGTCTTGATTTCGTTTTCACTCGCACCGTCGAAAACCGGCGTTGCGAAATGCAGTCCAAGCACTCTAGCGGCCCATCCCAGATGGGTTTCGAGGATTTGTCCAACGTTCATACGTGACGGCACGCCAAGCGGATTCAGAATAATATCGACCGGCGTACCATCCGGAAGATACGGCATATCTTCTTCCGGCAAAATCCGCGCGATAACGCCTTTGTTACCGTGTCTGCCGGCCATCTTATCGCCTACCGACAGCTTGCGCTTCATCGCAACGAATACCTTGACCATCTTGATTACGCCCGGAGGAAGCTCGTCACCTTGTTTGATCTTCGTGATCTTTTCCTCATAGATGTCGCTCAGGATGCTGATCTGGCGATCGGTCCGTTTTTCGTAATCCTTCATCTCGGCGTCAATGTCGACCGTACCGGCCGTGACATCGGCCTTTTTCAGGATTCGAACATCGATGCCCTTCAACATCTCTGCCTTCAGCGTCGTCCCTTTTTTGATTAAAACCTCTTTGTTTTCGACGAGATCTTTTTTCAGCTTGCGGTCTTCAAACAGTTCATAAATCCGCTCGTCCCGCTGCTCTGTCAAAATCCTGATCTCGTCATCGAGATCGCGTCTCAAGGCTTCTTCCTCGAGCATCTCAATATCGAGCGACCGATCATCTTTCTCCTGGCCCTTGCGCGTAAAGACCTGCACATCGACAACCGTCCCGTCGATTCCGGGGGGAGCGTTCAGGCTGGCGTCTTTTACGTCGCCCGCCTTTTCGCCAAAGATCGCGCGGAGAAGTTTTTCTTCGGCCGTCAGCTGTGTCTCGCCCTTAGGAGTGACTTTCCCGACCAGGATCGAACCCGGCCTTACCTGAGCGCCGATCCGAATGATTCCCGATTCGTCTAAATCGCGAAGCATGTTTTCCCCGATATTCGGAATATCGCGGGTAATTTCTTCGGGACCCAGTTTCGTATCCCGGGCCTCGACCTCGAGTTCTTCGATGTGAATCGAGGTGTAATAATCTTCTTTTACGAGTCGTTCGGAGACGAGAATCGCATCTTCGAAATTGTATCCGCGCCAGGGCATAAAGGAGACCAGTACGTTTCGTCCGAGCGCGAGTTCGCCCTTATCCGTACACGGACCGTCTGCAATTACCTGACCTTTTTTGACCCGTTCGCCGACTTGAACTATCGGCAGTTGGTTGATGCAGGTGTTCTGGTTCGAACGCTTAAACTTGACCAGCGAGTAAATATCCGCGGTCACCTCGCGTGAAATCATTCCACCGACCTGGTGATCGGCTTTGACGATGATCCGTTCGGAATCCACATAATCGACGACACCGTTACGTTTTGCGACGACTACCGCGCCCGAATCGCGGGCGGCAATTCTTTCCATTCCCGTCCCGACATACGGAGCGTCGGCGCGTAAAAGCGGTACCGACTGACGCTGCATGTTCGACCCCATGAGCGCGCGGTTGGCATCGTCATTTTCCAGAAACGGTACGAGCGAAGCGGCCACCGAAACGAGTTGTTTTGGCGAAACGTCCATATACTCGATCTCATCGCGGCTAGCCGAAATAAACTCGCCGGCAAGCCGGGCGGCATTTCGTTCATTGACAATCTTGCCATTTTTATCGAGCTGGATGTTTGCCTGTCCGATGATATACCTGTCTTCGCGCCAGGCTGTCAGATAGAACGGAAAGGGTTCATACTCCGCCTCGCGGGCTCCTTTTTTGAGCTTTTTATTTGCCTTTTGAACATCCCCTTCGGGAACGTGTTCACCCGGCTTAAACGCCGTCCCGCCGCCATTGATGACCTTCACGTATTCAATGACGCGTCCGTTTTCGACCTTTCTGTACGGAGACTCAATAAACCCAAATTCGTTGATCCGGGCAAAACAGGAAAGCGAAGAGATCAATCCGATATTTGGACCTTCAGGCGTCTCAATCGGACAGATGCGCCCGTAGTGTGTCGGGTGCACGTCGCGGACCTCAAATCCGGCGCGTTCTCTCGAGAGTCCGCCCGGGCCGAGTGCCGAAAGCCTTCTCTTATGGGTGATCTCAGAAAGCGGATTTGTTTGGTCCATAAACTGCGAGAGCTGTGATGAACCAAAAAATTCACGAACGGCAGCCGTCACCGGTTTGGCATTGACCAGATCGCGCGGCATCGTCGTAAACATATCCTGCTGAATGGACATCTTTTCTTTGATCGCGCGTTCCATTCTTTCAAGGCCGATACGGAATTGATTTTCGAGAAGCTCGCCGACGGCGCGAACCCTTCGATTTCCGAGATGATCAATATCATCCTGAAAATAATTTCCGGAATCCCGCTTCATTCGGAAGAGATAGTTGACTACTTCCAGGAAATCTCCCGCTTCGAGAAGTGAATTATCGATATCGTCGAGTTCTTCACGTCCCATTTTGATATTGAATTTCAAACGCCCGACACGCGATAGATCGAACCGTCGCGGTTCAAAGAACATTCCTTCTACGAGCTTAAATGCAGTCGGAACGGTCGGCGGATCACCGGGGCGCATTTTTCGGTAAATTTCGAGCAGCGCGTCGACCGGTTTTTCGATCGTGTCTTTGACAAGCGTCTGAGAAAGCACCGGGCCGATAATGTCGCGGTCGGGGAAAAACACCGAGAATTTTTCGACATTTTGTTCGATCAGATCCTGAAGCACCGCCGATGTGATCTCGTTATTGGTTTCGACAATGACTTCACCGGTTTCGGTATTGACGATATCAGCCAAAGCAAAGGCCCCTTCAAGCTCCGCCGGCCCCACTTCAACGGCCGCGATTTTGGCGCCCTGAATTTCCTTAAAGGACAGTTTTGATATTTTTCGTCCCGCTTTTACCAGAACTTTCTTGCCTTTTTTTAGAGGTTTATCGACCCGCATTCCGATCAGGCTTGTATCCCCTTCTTTCTTAACCTCGACCAGGAGTTTGCCCTTCTTTATTAACACTTCGTCGTCGACATAAAACTCACGGAGAAGATCCGTGTTTGAGTATTCGGCGTTTTTTACGACACCTTCTAAAATGGTGTCGGAAGCAGTTGACATATCAATCTGCGGTTTTAGCCACAATCCCAGCGCCCGCAAAAAGATCGTCGCCAGGATTTTCCTTTTCCCGAGACGCGAATGAAGAATGCCTTTGTGGTCGTATTCAAATTCGATCCACGAACCGCGGTAAGGAATGATCTTTGACGAGAATGCTTCGCCGTCTTGTTTGAAGAAAACCCCGGGACTCCGGTGCAGCTGCGAAACGATGACCCGTTCAGTGCCGTTTATTATGAAGGTTCCGTTATCAGTCATCAGCGGAATTTCTCCGTAGAAGACTTCTTCTTCCTTGATATCCCGGATCGTAGAGACACCGGTATCTGCATCCTTGTCAAAAACCGTCAGGCGGATCTTGACCTTGAGCGGAACACTGTAGGAAACCCCTCGTTCCTGACATTCCTGCTGATCGTGTTTGTGCTTGAGGCCAACCGGTTCTCCGCAGTTCGGGCAGAGATTTGGTTTGACCATGTTAAAGGTGCCGCAATTTCCGCAAAGCACTTCCGCAGACCCGAACGGATCGACTTTTATTTTAGCGCTGCAATTTTTACATTCGCTGCGTAAATGCTCCAGGCCTTCGAGATTTCCGCACTTACACTGCCAGTTGCCGATCTGATATTCGACAAATTCAAGCGTCGCAGTTTCGCGAAAGTCAGAAACCGGAAAAATGGATTGAAAAACTGCCTGAAGTCCGACATTTGCACGCTCTTCGGGAATCAAATCCATTTGGAGGAATCGATTGTAAGATTCGCGCTGCACTTCAATAAGATTCGGTATCTGCGCCGACGTAATGATCTTCGAAAAATCTACACGCTCCGGCGCCTGGCTCGTGCGGCGTCCAAACCCTTTGACATTATCTTGAAGCGGATTGTTTATCATAATTTTAAAACCTAAAACCTGGAAAGAAAATTTTGTTGATTTAATCGGCTTTTATTGGTACGATGCGAAAGGCTTATATCGTAGCGTTAAGTTGCAAATAAAAGACGGTAAATGCGGTCGAAGGTATAGTTTACCCAGACCGCTTAATCAGCAGTTTTGCTCTTAGTACAAATTTTTGAGAGTGCCAATAGGGACAATTACTCTCCAAATATTGTGCGAAAAAATAACTTTTTTTTGCCCAAAATCTAAGCCGTGCAATAAAATACAAAACTAAAGCCCAGACGATAAGCGCAAAAGTATTTCACTTCAGACACTTATCGTCTAGTCTAGCAACTAAGTTATTTTAGTTCAACCGTCGCACCGGCTTCGGTTAATTTCTTCTTGATTTCTTCAGCTTCGTCGGCTGAAACGCCTTCCTTAATTATCTTTGGCGCCCCGTCAACCATTTCCTTGGCTTCTTTCAGCCCCAGCCCGCCGACAATTTCGCGAACGGCTTTGATGACGTTGATCTTACTCGCGCCGGCCGTTGTCAATTCAATGTCGAACGAATCCTTCGCTTCAGCAGTCTCGCCGCCTGCCGCAGGAGCTGCGGCCATCGCCGGTGCTGCCGCCGCTGCTGCCGAAACACCAAATGCTTCCTCAAGATCTTTAACCAAATCGGCTACTTCGATAAGAGGCTTCTTTTTCAATGCCTCGACTATTTCTTTGTTATCCATTTTAATTATCTCCTCCAAATAGGGTTCTTATTTGTCTGTCAGCCGATAGAACCCAACGGAACGCGTTATTTTGATTGCATCTCAAACCAACTGCGCCCGAGCCGCAAAGCGAACTGACAAATCGCTTCGCTCGTTTTACCTTGAGTACGGCTTCGTCTAAAAATTTCTAAACTACTTATTCCGCTTTTTCATCGGAACCGGTTTCGGATTTTTCATCCGACCCCTCTTTTGATTCTTCTGCCGCGTCCGCTTGTTTTTCTTCTTTATCCTCAGCCGCGTCCGCCGGCTTTTCAACTTCTTCCGGAGCTGCGCCATCTCCCGACGGCTGTTCATCCGCTTTTGCCTTTTCCTGATCGGCCTTTCCGTCGTCGTCCGGTTTAGTTTCTGCCGCCGGAGTTTCGTCCGCTGCCGGCGCCTCAGTCTTTGATTCGACTTTTGCTTCCGGTTTCTTGTCGGCCTCACCATCCGGAAGTTCGCTGACCTGCCTGACGACCATTGCCAGGTCACGCGGAACCGCATTTAACACGGTAGCCAGACGCTGCGCCGGTGCATTGAGCAAATACAAAAGCTTTGCGATAAGTTCGTCTTTTGACGGCAAGCTGGCGATCGAATTAATTTCATTAATATCTACGATCCTGCCTTCGACAATACCTGTCTTAAACTCAAAAATATCTTTGTACTCTTTTGTATATTTGGCGATTACTTTTGATAAGCCGACCGGTTCGTTGTCCGTCCACGCTACGGATGTCACACCGTTAAAGTGCTCCGTCGCATTTTCAAACGGCGTATCTTTGACGGCGAGCCGCGCTAAGGTGTTTTTTACAACTTTGTACGTTGCCCCGGTTTCGCGGAGTTCATTACGGAATTGCTGGTCCTTTTCGACGTTAAGTTTGGTAAAACTTAAAACCATCGCCGACTTTGAATTCTTGAAATGATCCGTGAGGGCACTTAAATCTGCTTTCTTTCTTTCTCTTGTTTTCATTTTTTTTAGTCGCTCCCCACTAAGATAGGCTCATCTCATCGAGCAAAATACCCGGGCTCATGGTTGATGCAATGTTTACTTTTTTGACGTACCGGCCCTTTGCGGTAGTCGGTTTGGCTTTCATAACCGCATTGATCAAAGCTCTTGTGTTTTGTTCGATTTGATCGGCTCCGAATGAGACCTTGCCTATCCCGCAATGAATTACACCGGTCTTATCAACCCGGTATTCGACCTTTCCGGCCTTTGTCTCTTCGACGGCCTTTTTGACATCCATCGTTACGGTTCCGGTCTTCGGATTCGGCATCAAGCCTCGGGGCCCTAACACCCGCCCCAGCTGTCCGACCTTACTCATCATGTCCGGTGTTGCGATCAGCGTGTCGAACTCGAGCCAGCCGCCCTGAATTTTTTCAACCAGATCGTCCCCGCCGGCAAGATCGGCACCGGCGTCTTCAGCCTCTTTCGCCTTGTCACCCTGGGCAATCACGACGACTTTCTTCGTCTTTCCCAACCCATTCGGCAGAACGATCGTGCCCCGAACCAATTGGTCCGCTTTCCTGGGATCGACCCCTAGCCACATCGTCAATTCAACCGTCTCGTCAAAATTTGCAAACGCGATTTCCTTTAAAAGCGCGACGGCTTCTTTCAGCGCATATCTTTTTTCCGGTTCGACCTTTTCAAACGCGGCAAGATATTTCTTTCCTTTTTTTGCCATTTTATCCTCCAAGGTCCAAACGAATTCGGTACGAATTCTCCCTTTTGATTCTAAACTCTAACCTTCGACCGTCAGCCCCATGCTTTTGGCCGTTCCCTCAATCGTCCGCATCGCCGATTCGATGTTCGTCGTGTTAAGGTCGGGCATTTTCGTCTTCGCAATTTCTTTAATCTGGGCGCGCGATATCGTTCCCACTTTTTCGCGATTGGCTTCTCCCGATCCCTTCGCAATTCCGGAGGCCTTGCGAAGCAAGTCCGCCGCCGGCGGCGTTTTAGTTTCGAATGTAAACGAACGATCCGCAAATACGGTAATTACGACCGGTACTTTTAAATCTGGATCGTCGTCTTTCGTCTTGGCGTTAAACGCCTTGCAGAATTCCATTATGTTCACCCCGTGCTGCCCGAGTGCGGGGCCGATAGGAGGCGCCGGATTTGCTTTACCGGCCGGAATCTGCAACTTGATGAATCCTTGTATTTTCTTTGCCATATTCGATTTACGATTTTGAGCCGAATTTCAATTCACAAACTCAAAAATGTCCTCATTATGTATATAACGTTTGGTAATAATCTAAAGTTAGTAATTGGTAATTAGTAAATGGTTTGTTTCCCGCTGTTACTTTCAACCAATTACCTATTACCAATGACTTTTTCCTACTCTTCCTCTGCAAACGTAACTTTTTCCACATCCAGGAAGTTGAGTTCAACAGGGGTTGAGCGCCCAAAAATGGTTACCGTGACCTTGAGGGTCGTTTTCTCTTCGTTTACCTCTTCAACCTTTCCGGTAAAACTCGCAAACGGACCCGATTTTATTCGCACCACTTCTCCAACCGTGTATGAAAACTTCGGTTTTGGTTTTTCCGCCGCCACTTCCACATTGTGAACAATCTGGTCCACCTCTTCCTGTGTCAATGGCGTGGGGTTTTTGCCGCCCAGAAAGCCCGTGACTTTTGGCGTCGATTTGATCGCGTGGAACACATTGTCAGGAATCCGGGCCGTGTCCCCGCATTCAATTTCGACCAGAACGTACCCCGGATAAAACATACGCGAAGATTCGATGCGCTTATTGCCACGCATTTCGACGACCGTTTCCTTTGGCAGCAAAACCTCCGTAATCAGATCCGCCAGCTCCATGTCCCGAATTCTCGCGTTCAAACTCTCCAACACTTTGTTTTCGTGCCCGGAATATGTGTGAATAAAATACCACTGCTTCATAAACTTGATCCTTTACTTATATCCCGGCAATCGCGTTAATAACCTTAGTCAGCTGCTCCAAGAGAAAAACCCATCCCTTGTCCGTCAAAAACAGAAAAATGGCGAAAAAGATCACGCTGATTATCACGATGACAGTCGTATTAATAACGTCTTCGGATGACGGGAAAGTGGTTTTCGCCCATTCGGCGCGGGTTTCTCGGAGAAAATATCCGATTCCCCTTCCCTTTTCGCGATCCTCTTTTTTAATGGTGTCAGATGCTGTCGACACTTTTATTCTCCTTAAAAATCTAATGGCAGGGGTACCAGGATTTGAACCCGGACTTTCGGTTTTGGAGACCGACGTGCTAACCGTTGACACTATACCCCTAACAGATCGGTAAAGACTGTTTTGTGGAGAACAGCCCGGAAAAACCGTTTGCCATTCTCCACAAATTTTAATTCAAAACCGGCCTATTTGTTTTCCTTATGCAAAGTGTGGCAACGACACCGCCGGCAAAACTTCTTAAACTCAAGCCTGTCCGGAGTCTTCTTTTTGTTCTTCGTCGTTACGTAGTTACGTTCTTTACACTCTGTGCATTGAAGTATTATGTTGTCACGCGGCATTACTGTTCCCCTTCTGGCCGGGCGGTTTGTCTTCGGTAATTGGTTTCAGGTAATTGGTTCCGCATAATTCGCGTTTCAAATCCAATCTCCATCTATCAATTACTCAATAACTCGTTACCCCTTAACCAATTACCTTTTACCTGCTACCAATCACTTCTTCCCCGTCTATTCAACAATCGCGGAAACGGTTCCGGCGCCTACCGTCCGGCCGCCTTCTCTGATCGCGAATCTCAATCCTTTCTCCATGGCGATCGGATTGATCAATTCGATTTCCATTTCGATGTTGTCCCCGGGCATTACCATCTC
>JBFGKW010000072.1:0-14708 GCA_041576495.1 Aridibacter sp.
AACGTATCCAAAACGATGCGATTCGGTATACGAGGGAGATTAACGACTACGAACGGGTTAAGCGGGTTTTTCTCTTGCCGCGGGAGTTTTCAATCGATAAAGGTGAAATGACGCCCACCCTTAAAATCAAACGGGGTGTGAGTGACGAAAAATACTCAGAAGCTATCGATGAGATCTGCGGAAGCTGATATCAGGAAGCACGGTCACACCTCTTTTAACGTCAGGCCCCGGTCCTCAATCAGCAGCTTATTCAACAAGCTAGTGTCTTTGTGTCGGTTATTGAGAAGTGATTCCGCGAGTTCGAAAAGCGGACGCGGGATTTCGGATAATGAAATAGGTTCGTCACCTTCCGGATAGTGAGAATACAAATCTACCTCGGCATCGCAGAAATCACATAAATCTAAATGGCCGTAAATCTCTCTAGCGCTTTCGGCCCGCAGCTTCCCATTCTGTAAATCCAGTAAAACTTCGGATGGCGGACAATCGGGACTTTTGCAAAAACCAATCATTTTTATCAAGAACATAAAACAAATTTCGCCGCAGAACATCGCCTTTCGCCGTTTCCGGGGTTAGCGGGTTGAATTTCATTACTATCAAAATAAACCAACAATACCCGTTTCCTTCCAAAACAAACCGCCTAAATACCGCTTATTATTTTAAGGGAATTGGCTTGTATGACTGCAACACCTTTATTATGTGTATTTACACAATTTGTTCAACATTGATAAAAAATACACAAAAGTGTTGCTCAATCGGCCGAGAATTGGTAATATCTATTATGTAGTCGGTTGGGCAAATCTCGTCTCACCGGCGGCCTGCCGAATCGGTTGAATACGTGACAATCGATTTACCACTTTTTTTCTACCAAAAAAAGAGTTTCAAAGACGTTTTTAACGCACGATCCGCGATTAGATTCTTGTTCGGGAAAGGCTTCTGCTGTTCAGTCCACCCCACCCTGTTAGAAAAAGCGAAACCAAATTACAACAACAATTTTCGAAAGATTTTATATGAGTTCAACTAACCAAAAGGCAAAAGGATCCAAAAAAAGTCTCTATAACAAGCGTATAAAGGTGGGAAATTGGAACAAGTGCCTGGTCGAATCTGATGTCAACCAGATTTGGAAGCACCTCCATCGGGTCGTCTCCTCGCATCCGCTAGTACGTGCCTCGAAAAAGGCCGGGTTCCTGGTTGAAGAAGGAAAGTACAATGTCTACACAGACATGACCCAGGAATTGTTTGTCGCTCTCCTGAGCAAGGAAAGATTCCAGCACTATCTTGATACAAAGATGACGGACGCGGAGATCGAAGGTGAGATTTCCCAGATTGAGCTGACCAACCTCTTGACCGCTCAACTTCGCAAACGGCATCCCGAATCATACCGGCTGGCCCGGCGTGTCTCGACCCTTATTCAGACCAGCGAATCCTTTAAGAGATTTGATAATATTGACAACCCGGAAGTACACCGGCGGCTTGCCGACCGGATATACGGCCTAGCCCAATGGAAAGACCGAAAGTCGCGTCGCAATCAGCAGGAACTCGAAGAGCGGGTAAAAAGTGTTTCGTTTAAAAGCCGTGATACGCGAATGGTCGGCTGTACGGGCGACTCACAGGTGGTTATCAGCAATCCCGAACTTGAAAAGCTAATAATAAGGGTCTTTAAGGCGGTGGATTCGCCTGTCAATGTAAGGAGCCTGCGCGGGTTGGTGATGAAGCGGCTTCCCATAATGGATATCTATCTGGTGCCGATTACTGCGCCAAGCAATCGGGATGATGACTACAACCTGGATCTCGATCCGGCAGATTCCCGTGAGAATCCCGAAGAGGATTTATTGCGCAAAGAAGGCGAAGTTGCCGCAGCGGGATTTGTCGAAGGATTCCTCAAGAGCCTCAATAAGTCGGTTCGCGGAAAAGCGAAACAGTATACCAGAATGGTAAATGTCCTCTGGCATTGTTATCTTTCAAAAGACGGGGGAACCCAGCTTGAGGTCGCCGATAAACTGGGCGTATCCGATTCGCTGATCTCGGATTACAGAAAACGAATTGAAGCAAATCTGCAGAACCTGTCGTTTAACGATGTCAACGAAGCCAGACAGTTTGAAAAAGTCTTAAAAAAGAGGGTTCAAAAGATCGTCCTGGTTGATAAAGAAGAAGAACTTGTCACATAACCCCTCCTGAATGTGCGCACCGAATGCCGGCTAATGAATCAAAGGCTGATCTGATAAAATCGAAACAGGTTTATTCCCCGTTATAGCGAATCGAAATTAAAATAGATTTGCTGAGTTACGGTTGAATCAGTAAAGAAAATGCCGAAGCCCCAATCAGCGACCGGAAAATTCGATGCCTGCCAACGATACCAAACGACCAGACCATGATTCCCTCCGGTCACCGAAGGCCAATGGCCCGAAGCCGAATCGTGACCAGCAGGGGCTTTCGGGGCGCTCCAAAAAAAGAAAACCCGACACTGAGACTCACGACGGCCGCAGCTTAGAAAACACCCGTAAAGATAATCATTCAGGAATTCCGGCCCGCGCGAAACAAGAATTTGAATCGCCGCAAGGGGCGGAAGTTTCTGCGTTTAAACGCCGGAATTCGGAAGCCGGTCAATCGGTTTTATGCGAAACCAATGCCGGAGAAGTCGTTAACGACGAGCAGAAATCAGGCGATATTCCGGAATTTTCGGAGAGATCGAAAACAAAACGCAAGGAAAAACAGGATGAAAAGGATGCGGCGCTTCTTGGGAGCGACAATTGGATTCGGCGTCACGGACACAATATCACGTATATCGGTTTGTATTTGTTCTCGTTCCTGGTATTGTTCCGGCCTTATGAAATCATACCCGGCTTGGGATTCCTTGCATCAACGCCCTACTATGTGGCGTTTGCGACGCTCGCGATTTACCTCCCGACCCAGCTTTCAACCGAAGGAAATCTGACGGTTATGTCGACCGAGGTTAAGTGCGTTTTGGCGATGACTTTGCTTGGCCTGTTGACGATTCTCATTTCAAGAAGTCCGATATTAGCCTGGGATACTTTCAACGACAATTTTATCAAGGCGGTCGTGATATTTATCGTGATGGTAAACGTCCTTCGGACCCGAAAACGACTGATGGGGGTTGTCTGGTTGGCACTCGTGATAGCGGCCTATCTCAGCTATTCGGCCTGGACAAAATATTTGGCGGGGGAATTCACGGTCGAGGGATATCGAATCAATGTTGATATCGGAGGAATGTACGCAAACCCTAACGATATGGCATTACACCTCGTAATGATGACTCCGATTGCGATTGCGCTCGGAATCGCCGCCCGGAACAACCTCAACCGTACGCTCTTCATGGTTATGGGAGGGCTTTTTATCCTGGGCAATATGGTAACCTTTTCGAGGGGCGGCTTCCTCGGACTGTTGGCCGCCGCTGGTGTATTGGCATGGAAATTCGGCCGGGAATACCGGCTCAACGTGTCGATCGCCTCAATCGTGGTCGGCGGCTTGGTCCTCTTGTTTGCGCCTGGAAATTACGGCCTTCGGATACTATCGATTTTTGTTCCCGGACTGGATCCGGTGGGTTCGCGTGCGCAGAGAACGGAACTGTTTTGGCAGTCGCTTCACGTTACTGTCCGTAATCCGTTTGGAATCGGCATGGGGAACTTCAATATTATAAGCTCGAGACATCTCGGTACACACAACGCTTATACACAGGTGTCAACCGAACTGGGGTTATTGGGATTATTAGCTTACATAATTTTTGTCGTCAGCCCGTTTCGGAAGCTGGGAGCGATCGAGCGGCGCGAGGTATCCAAATGCAAAAATGGGTGGTTCTACTGCCTATCGATCGGACTGCAGGCCAGCATCGTCGGTTTTATGGTATCCAGTTTCTTTGCGGCCGTTGCCTATAACTGGTACGTCTATTACCTGATCGCGTATGCGGTTGCGTTCAGGAGGATCTACCAAATCGAGAACGACTTACAGGAAGAAAGCAGTTCGCCCGTAACGTTGAAGTTTTTAGGTTGGCAAAACCGACCGACATAGAGATCATTTTGAGCGACTTATTACAAATTATTTTTTGGTCGTCGGCAGCGGCGTTGATTTTCACCTATATTGGTTATCCCGCGCTGGTTTATCTGGTCGGCGCGATTTTCCCAAAGCGTATTAGAAAAGGGAATATAGAGCCAAGAGTCACCGTTTTGATCACCGCCTACAACGAACGGCGCGCGATTCGGGAAAAATTACGAAATACTTTCGAAATCGACTATCCGGCGAATAAACTCGAAATACTTGTTGCTTCCGACGGTTCGGATGACGGGACCGATGAGATCGTCGGCGAGTTTTCCGGCGAAGGGGTCAAGCTCTTTCATCAGGAAGGCCGGAAAGGTAAAACCTACACTCAGAACAAGGCTGTTGAAATAGCTTCGGGCGAAATTGTCCTCTTTTCAGACGCAACCACGAAATATCAGCCTGACGTGCTCCGCGAAATAATCCCGAATTTTGCCGATCCTTCGATCGGCTGCGTCGCCGGACGTCTTATTTATGTCGATAATTCAAGATCGGATGTCGGACGTGCTACCAAAAGCTATTGGAATTACGAATCATTCCTTAAAAGAAGTGAAAGCCGCGCATGTTCGATAATCGGCGCATCGGGATGTTTATATGCTGTCAGGAAATCCGCATATCAGGTAATGTATCCCGAAGCCTGCTCCGATTTTCTGATCTGCACGGTCGTTTACCGGCAGGGGTTGCGCTCGGTATATGAGCCGAACGCAATTTGCAGTGAGGAAACGAATCGGCATTCGTTAAAAGAGATGAGGATGCGCATCAGGGTGATTTCCCAGACTTTTACCGATTTATGGCGTAATCGCGAAATGTTGAATCCGCTTAATGGCGGGTTTTATTCGATCCAACTCATTGCGCATAAAGTCTTTCGATACGCCGTACCGATTTTTCTGATGTCAATTCTGATAACAGCGGGCGCCCTGGCACTCTCATCAACGTTTTTTTTGGTGCTGTTTATCGTTCAACTCTCTTTTTATGCAATTGCGTTGGCCGGCGGGATATTGGAGAAAGCGGGATTCCGTCTCGGACCGTTTTCGATTCCACTTTTTTTTACCGTGACCAATTTGGCATCGGTCATTGCGTTTTATAAGTTCTTGAGCGGCGATAATTACGCATCCTGGGAACCGATCCGAGAGACCGAGAATTCAAAAGCGGGGGCTTACACGAAATCTGCCTGACGGTTTTCTTCCGGCAAAAACCGTTAACTTCCGCCGATCACGCCGCCGGCCATTTATGCAAGAAAAATTGTCAGACTGTTCAGCAATATTGTGCAGGTTGCGGGAAAAAAAAGTCGGAAAATATGTCCCGGCAAATTCTCCCAGGGTCAGCGTGGTGATACCTGCCTATAATATGTCGCCGGTGATTTCCGAAACACTTAATTCTGTTTTTGCGCAAACTTACTTGGATTTCGAAGTAATTCTTATCAACGATGGGTCCGCGGACACGGTTGAACTCGAACGGGTGCTCGAGACGTTTTTTGACCGAATCATTTACGGGCATCAAGACAATTTGGGCGCATCTAAAGCTCGAAACGTGGGGATTTGCCTTTCCCGCGGAGAGATAATCGCGTTTCTTGACGCCGATGATTTCTGGCTGCCGAATTATCTCAAGACACAAATCGAATTCATCGAATCAAGCCAATTCGATATGGCCTATTGTGACGCAGAGCTTTTTGGCGACGTCTTTGCGGCCGGCGAAACCTATATGGAAAAGAGCCCGTCTTCAGGAGAAGTGACGCCGATGAGTCTAATCACCGGGGACTGCAATGTGATCACATCGGGCACGATTCTTAAACGCAGGCTTTTAAGCGATTACGATTTGTTCGATCCCGAATCTATCAGGTCCCAGGATTTTGAGTTATGGTTTCGCTTCGCGAGAAACGGAGCAAAAATCGGATATCAGCGAGAAGTTCTCCTCAGATACAGGGTCAGCACGAGCAGTCTTTCAGGTACCAATGTCGAACGCGCCGAAAGGAATACTGAAATCCTCGGCCTGATCCTAAAAAAGTACGAATTTACGCCGGCGGAAAAAAAAGTCTGCGAAAATCAAATGGCGCTGTTTCGAGCTGAAACCGAGCTCGAAAAAGGAAAACTGTGTTTGGTTGAGAAGGATTTTAAAAGGGCATCGGAACATATCGCAAATGCGAATAAATACTATAGAAAACCCAAACTAACTCTGTTAAAATGGCTTCTGCGCACTTCGCCCGGTCTGACACTAAAACTCTTCAAAACATTTCGTCCGGCTGAATTCTTTTTTATTTCGCCAACCGACACCGGCGATTGACCCCCGCATACCGCTTCTCGTAAACGAAAACGCATTCATTTATCCAATGAGCGAACCAGCCAAAAAAAATCCATCGCTAAAGTCTCAGAGTGTTTGGCTGTTGTCGGCGAAGATCGTCGGGTATTTTTTTGCATTTTTACTCCCATTGCTGGTGGTTCGGGTCTTTACCAAGGAACAGGTCGGGGTTTATCGATTGATTTTTCAGGTTATCGTCGATGTCGCCGGGATTCTTCCGGTCGGATTTAGTTTAAGCGTCTATTATTTCCTGTCACGTTCGTCCGAGAATCGGTCACGCGCGATCCTGAACATCCTGCTTTTCAATCTGGTAATGGGCGGTATCGCCTGCCTGACTCTGTTTTTCTTCCCGCAAATTCTCGGGAATATCCTGCAGAGCGACGAGATGACGCGGCTTGCGCCGAAAGCGGGATTCGTCATCTGGCTGTGGATTTTCGGAATGTTTTTAGAGGTGGTTGCGATTGCCAACCAGGAACCCAAGGTCGCGACCGTCTTTATTATTTTCTCCCAGTTTACGAAGTCGCTGTTTATGGCCTGCGCCGTTTTGATCTTTGAAACTATTGACGCCATGCTCTATGCGGCGATGGTCCAGGCGTCACTCCAAATCGTCATTTTAGTGTGGTATTTGAACTCACGATTTCCACGGTTCTGGACGAGCTTTGAGCGGTCTTTTTTTCAAAGGCAGCTCGTTTACGCTCTGCCTTTCGGATTTGCGGGCGTCTTGTGGATCCTTCAATCAAGCATCCACAATTACTTTGTCGGGGCCAATTTTGGAGAAGCGCGGTACGCGATCTATGCGTACGGGTGTTTTGAATTCCCGCTGATTGCGATGCTCTACGAATCTATCAGTTCGGTCTTGATTCCCCGGATGAGTGAACTCCAGAGCAGGGGAGAAACCAAAAGGATAATCGAAACCGCGATCAGTGCGATGAACAAGGTTGCGCTTACATTTTTGCCGATCTTTGCGTTCTTGATGATCCTGGCTACGCCGCTTTACATAACGCTTTTTACCGAAGACTTTCTCGAGAGCGTTCCGATTTTCCGTATCAATATTTTGCTTTTACCGGTATATATCCTGCTGCTTGACCCGATTGCACGGGCGTTTGAAGAAGTAGGACGATTTTTACTCAAATTCAGGGCGTTCCTCATTGTGGGAATCGTCGCCGCTCTCTGGTTCGGAGTTCAATATTTCGATTTAAGGGGAATGATCGCGATCGTGGTTTTGAGCATCGTATTTGAGCGAATCGTTTTGTTCATCAAACTCAGAAAGGTCCTGGGCCTCGGGTTCGAACACCTTTACCTTCTCAAAACTATAGGAAAAACTATCGGGGCGACCGCAATCTCGGCTTTTATCTTATTGGTGTTTTACTGGTACAGCATTGGTACGCTCTATCCGTTGACTATAGCTCTTGCTAAGCAACTGCTATCGTCGGTCGGTATTTATGGTCTCTCGGGGCTCTTTGGGGGGAGTTTGTACCTGGGATTATGCCTTCTGGTTTTTGCTCCAACATATTATTTCTTTGCCAATCTGACAGGCGTTATCGACGAAGATGAAAAAGCCGGTATCAGGAGTGTGATCACGGGATTCGGGTCATACTTTAGACGAAATGAGGCCAACAATCCGAGATTATGAGGATACGTTGAATGTGTGGAATAACCGGATTCATTACAAAAGAAAATCGCTCGGATGAAACCGAACGCGGCATCCTGCTCAATAGGATGTGCGGCGTCATTACCCATCGGGGTCCCGACGAAATGGGGACCGTCGTTGAGGGTCGTGCCGCGCTCGGAATGACGAGACTTTCGATAATTGACCTGAAAACCGGACAGCAGCCGATTTATAACAGCGACCGATCCAAGTCAATAGTCTTTAACGGTGAGATATATAATTACCGTGAACTCAAAATCGAACTCGAATCGCGCGGTTACCATTTTAAAACCAACTCCGATACCGAAACAATCATTCATGCGTATGAAGAATTTGGCGCCGATTGTTTAGATAAGCTCCGCGGAATGTTTGCCTTTGCGATCTGGGATAAGAATGCCCAAAACCTGTTTATCGCCCGTGATCGGGTCGGGAAAAAGCCGCTTTTTTATTCGCTGCTTGAAAACGGCACATTTGTTTTCGGTTCGGAGCTGAAGACGCTGCTGGCCCATGGCGAGATCCGGAAAGAGATCGATAATGCTGCCCTTGACGCATACCTTACGTTTGGTTACGTCCCGGAAGACTTTTGTATTTTTAAAGGCGTAAAAAAGTTAAAACCCGGTCATTTTCTTACGTTAACGGATGGAAAGATATCGACCCGGCAGTATTGGGATTTTAAATATAACCCGATAACCGGCACCAAAAGCGAAAGCGAATACGTCGAGGTGATAAGGGAAAAAATATACGATGCCGTCAAAATCCGTCTGATTTCTGAAGTTCCGCTGGGGGCATTCTTGTCGGGCGGCGTTGATTCATCGGCCGTCGTCGGGATGATGACGCGAATTCTTGATAAACCCGTAAAAACTTTTTCGATCGGATTTCACGAAGATACCTTTGACGAATTGAAATACGCGCGGATTGCAGCAGGGAAATTTGAAACGGATCACCACGAATTTATCGTTACCCCGGATATGGTCGAGAAGGTCGATGAGATTGTGTGGCACTTCGATGAGCCGTTTGCGGATTCTTCAGCCCTTCCGACCTATATGGTTTCAAAAATGGCGCGCGAATATGTGACCGTTGTGCTCTCGGGCGACGGTGGTGATGAGCTGTTTGCGGGTTATTCGCGTTACATTACCGACCGCCAACGAAGAGTGTTTGAAACGATCCCGAGAGCATTGCGAACGGGGCTGCTTCGGCCGCTGAGCGAGGCCTTGCCTGATGGAACATTCGGTAGGAACTTTCTATTTAATGCTTCACTCGACGGGGTTGATCGATACGTCGACAGCATTTCACAATTTGGCAAGCTAAAAAAGGGCGGGCTTTATTCGGATAGATTCCGTGCCGGGCTGAACGGTTTAAAAAATTCGGGCGACGCCGTTTTTCGAAATATCGCAAAAAGCGTCGCTACCGGCGATCCGATCGACAACCTTTTGTATCTCGATGGCAAAACATATCTTCCGGGCGACATATTGACCAAGGTCGATCGAATGAGCATGGCGGCATCGCTCGAAGCCAGGGTACCGCTTCTTGATCAAGAGTTGGTCGACTTCGTGACGACTTGGGTCCCACCGCATCTTAAACTAAAGGGCACTCAAACCAAATACATTTTCAAAAAAGCGATGGAAGGATTCGTGCCTCAGGAGATTTTAGAAAGGAAAAAGCAGGGATTCGGGGTTCCGATAAACGAGTGGATAAACAACCAGCTGCGGGAAAGAATTCACGAGACACTACGGGAAAAACGAACTGCAGAGCGCGGTTATTTCGACCCGAAGTATGTTTCCGCACTGCTTGACGAACACGCCCAGGGCAGACGCGACCATTCCCACCCATTGTGGTCCCTATGGATGCTGGAATTGTGGCATCGACGATTTATTGATGGATAGATTCTGATCCGGACTTATCAAATGAACGATACCAGCTATTATCAGGAATACGCACAGCTTGCGATCGAAGATTATTCGAATCGGACGGAACAAGAGAAGAATCTGCTTGTCGATGCCGTTCGCGATATCGTCGTTGAGCGGGTACTGGATATCGGCTGCGGTGCGGGACAGGAGATGGTGCCGTTTGCCAAAAAAAAGAATTCATATTGCGTGGGTATCGATATCGGCGAAGAACTCGGAAGAATCGGAATTCCGTTTGTAAAACAGCTCGGAACGGAAAACCAGATCAGTTTTACGCGCGGACTCGGTGAACAACTGCCGTTTGCCGATACTAGTTTTGATTTGGTCATCTGCCGTGTTGCTTTACCTTACATGGATAACAAAAAGGCGATCGCGGAAGTTTCGAGGATCTTGCGCCCGGGCGGGAGCTTCTTTTTAAAGACTCATGCACCGGCTTTTTACATTGAAATGATAAAAACGGGGCTTTCAGCTTTTGAACTCCGAAGGGTGGCGTATGCGCTAATTTGTTTGGCAGCGGGGATCTGGCATATTCTGACTGGAATCCGGCCTAACAGCGGGTTTTGGGCGCAAAAAGAGGTGTTTCAAACGAAGCGGAGTCTATTGAGTGAATTAAAGAAAAATCGATTGAAGATAATAAGGGAACTCCCGGACAGTGATCATATGGCACCCTCATACTACATTGAAAAGGACTAACCATGACCCAACAAAACACCACGATACTCACAAAACTCCGCTGGAATTTCCCGTGGCTAATTCGATATCCGTTTGAAAGGACGAAGAGCTTTTTTGGCCGGACGGCATTCGACAAAAGGCATCTCATATTCACCGTTGCGAACCATTTCGAGCCTTCGTGGAGTGAAAGAGGAAACCTCGATCTTGAAGGCCAGAGAAGAAATCTCGAAGAATACCACAAACTGGCACGGCAAACCGGCGAAGCTGTGCGGGATGCCGATGGAACCAAATTTCGCCACACTAATTTTTATCCCGCCGAGCAATACCACCCACAGGTTTTATGCCGGATGGCGGAGATGGAAGCCGAGGGATTGGGCGAAGTGGAGATTCACCTCCATCACGGAGTCGAAAAACCGGATTCAAGTGAGAATCTGAAGCGTCAGTTGACCGAATTTCGCGATACACTTGCCGAAGAACACAATTGCCTGTCCCGATTCGATGGCAATGGCGGGCCGATGTACGCTTTTGTTCACGGTAATCTTGCACTGGCAAATTCCTGCGGCGGTCGGTATTGCGGGGTCGATGACGAAATGCAGATTCTTGCGGAAACCGGATGTTATACTGATATGACGCTCCCTTCCGCACCCGACCAGTCGCAGGTTGCGATGCTGAACACGATCTATGAATGTACACCGCCTCTCGATCGCCCACTGCCGCATTACCGCGGTAGATCGGTTTCCGTTAATGGAAAAATACCCCAATTACCACTTATATTTACTGGACCATTAGTTTTTAACTGGACTAGAAGAATACGGGGTCTGCCGGTGCCGCGGATAGACGACGGAGCACTGGTTGATAACCAACCGGCGGATTTGGCCCGCCTCAAGCGTTGGATGGGCGCAAACATTACTGTCAAGGGGCGACCCGACTGGATTTTTATTAAGCTTTATTGTCACGGGTTTTTCCCATACGACCAGGCGGCCTGCATCGGCGAAGGCGCCCGAAGATTTTTTGGTGAGATTATTGAAGCGGGTGAGAAAGGCGGCTCTTACCAGGTCCATTTCGCATCTGCCAGGGAAGCTGCGAATATGGTTTTCGCCGCAATTGACGGGAAACAGGGGAATCCAAATCGGTTTCGGGATTATCGGTTGAAATCGATTATGAAAATGAAAGCAGAAAAGGTTAAACTTAAAGAATCAGTCCCCCCCGCCAAATGATCTCAAATGAGCAATCCAATTGAAAAACTGAAAAAGCTGAAAGGCCGGAGCTGGTCGGAGATACGGACCCGCAGCATCCAGACTTTCGCTGCTTACTCCGAACAGTTCGGGCTTAGCGGCAAGCTCCCTTCTGACGACGAATTGCGCAAGCTTTTGGTAAAGGGCGATTTCGACGACAAACTCGTAACGTCGGAATCATTGATCAACAAGTTTTTTGAAAAAGGCAAACACAGCTTTTTCCCGGGGCTTCTCAATAAGGAAGCTACGCTGGAAGCGTTTGGGGAGATCTTTGGCGAATCTGAAATTGAAAGATTCGTTGAGCGGGCGACGAAAATAACGGAAGACAAAATCAACGTGCTCGGCTATCCTGCCCTCCATTTTGGTGATCCGGTGGATTGGCATTACGAGCCGGTTTCGGAAATCCAGGCTCCGATGAAGCACTGGAAATTGTTCGATGACCTTGATTCAAAAGAAACCGGCGATAAAAAAATAATTTGGGAGTTTAACCGCCACCAGCATTTCTTTGTCCTTGGAATTGCATACCTTCATACAAAAAACGAAAAATTTGCCGCGGCATTTGTACGTCATCTTGACAGCTGGATGGTGCAGAATCCGCCGGCGATGGGAATCAACTGGTCGAGCAGTTTAGAAATCTCTCTGCGGTCTATGTCGTGGTTGTGGGCTTTTCATTTCTTTAAGGATTCTCAGAGTTTTACGCCCGGTGTATTCTCGAAGGCGCTAAAGTATTTGTTTCTTCACGGAATGCACCTCGAGCAGTATCTATCGACGTATTTCAGCCCAAACACCCATTTAACCGGAGAGGCGCTGGGATTATACTATCTCGGCACACAGCTTTCGTTTTTGGACCGCGCTGAACACTGGAAGTCGGTTGGGCGAAAGATCCTCATTTCCGAGATTGATAAACAGGTACTGGCGGACGGTGTTTATTTTGAGCAGTCTACGTGGTACCAGCGCTATACTGCGGATTTCTATTTACAGTTTTTGGTCCTGCTCCGACTCAATGGAGACGATATCGGCGGGCAGGCGGGCGAAACGGTCAGGTCGAGAACGCAGGCTCTTCTTGATTTTCTAATGTTTGCAACGCGGCCCGACGGCACGACTCCGATAATCGGCGATGATGACGGAGGCCGATGTTTGCCTTTGTCCACGTGCCGGCCCGATGATTTCCGGGGTACGCTGGCAACCGGCGCGATTGTTTTTAAACGGGGCGATTATAAATATGTTTCATCCGGGGTTTCGCAGGAAGCATTGTGGCTTTTCGGTAGGGAGGGAACCAGATTTTTCGAATTGCTGGAAACTTATTATCCCGAGAAAAATTCCGAGGGGTTCACCGACGGAGGCTATTTTGTGATGCGTGACGGTTGGACAAAAACCGACAATTATCTCCTTTTTGATGCCGGTCAAATCGGATCGTTAAACGGTGGTCACGGGCATGCGGACACGCTTGCTTTTGAACTGGCGGCGGGCGGAAAAACGATGCTCGTCGATCCGGGGACCTTCACCTACCACGAATCCAAAGAATTGCGTGATTCTTTTCGTTCCAGCAATGCCCACAACACGCTTGCGATTGATAAGGAATCGTCGTCGGAAATGGGAGGAAAATTCTCGTGGAAATCGAAAGCGGAAGCGAGCGTCAAGTCATGGCTTTCGTTCGATCGTTTCGATTTTGTCGAAGCGTCGCATGACGGGTATGAGAGACTCGATGAAGCGATAACCGAGCATACGCGAAGCATCTTGTTTTTAAGAAATGAATACTGGATCATGCGCGACTTCGTCGATACCCGGGGCGCACACAGTTATCAGCAAAATTTTCATTTTGACACTCGCACAAAGCCGACGGTTTCTCGACAGGAAAACGGATTCGAGTACCTTCGCGAACCCGGCACCGGCGGCTCCGGAATGGCGCTGTTTACATTCGGCGATAACGGTGAGTGGAAGGAAAAAGAAGGCTGGGTATCTCGATGTTACGGAGAACGAAAGCGGGCTCCTTACTTCCAATATAGTTCACAGGGTAAAGGGCCGCAGGAATTCTTTACGTTTATGATTCCCTATGCGAAAGGGGAAGAGAACCCCGGTGTTTATGAGACCAACGTACGCGGCGGCAGGGCATTTGTCATAGAATTCCGGGGTTACCAGGATCTTTTCGTGTTTGCGGACGGAAGTGAACCGGTTAGAACGGAAATCTTTGATACCGATTTCCGGTTTCTCTGGGCGCGCTTGAGCAACAAGAATGATTTACCCGAGGAATTCGTGATGATCGATGGGAAAAGATTCACTCTGGACGGACGGGTCGTAATCGAATATCCCAATCAACTGGATTGCGCAATTGCACGTCGGTTCGGCAAGAAACTCCATGTCAGGACAGGGAGTGATGTTTTTAGCGTTTCGCTTCCCCAAAAACATTCCAAAACCTTTATCGTAAAAACACCTAACGATCCTAAGCACGATTAATTGAGGGTAACAGCCTTTTCATTTCAAGGGGGACCTCTTTTATCCCGACTTCCATATTCAACATCACCAGGCCGTCAGATTAACGATGCGGAAAAACGTTGTTCATTTTATCGGTAGTTTTCACCAGGGCGGATCAGAACGGCAGGCGATTCAGGTCGTCAGGCTTTTAATCGATTCGGGTGAATACAATGTTCTTGTCGCGACTCTTAACAAAGACGGAATTCTTCTTGGAGATCTTGAAAGATTGGGGTTTTCGCAGATTCCGGAATTCGGCCTGACGGGTTTTTTCAATTTGAGATTTCTGAAGCAACTGTTTATTTGCCGGAAGTACCTGCGTAGTAACGAGATCGATATCGTCCAGACTCATGATTTTTACACCAACGTTTTTGGAATAACAGCCGCAAAACTTGCCGGAATTCCCGTAAAGATTGCCTCTAAACGTGAAACCGGTGA
>JBFGKW010000073.1:0-14485 GCA_041576495.1 Aridibacter sp.
GCGGGCTTGTTGCCGGCGGGCGGGCGGGCGGACGCTTGTTCAATCTTTTGACACAATTCGATCAAAACCGAATCGACTTTGTTTATTATAAAGCCCTCAAATCTCTTTAATTCCTCGCCAACTTCCTCAAGCCGCTTTTTATTCCTGCGGATTGTCCAAAGAGTAATTCCTGACATTACGGTTGCCAGCAGCCCTGCGGTAACTACTGCGATCTGTTTCCAGTCCATGAAAGGATTCTGAATGTTTTGCCGTTTTTCGTCAACTGTGACAAAATACCCTTTTTTCAATTTAGGACAAATACAAAAAAAGCGGGGTTAAAAAATGGCTGGAAGAAACAAGATCACGGTTGTCGGTGCGGGGCACGTAGGCGCGACGGCGGCTCACTGGATTGCAGGCAAAGAGTTGGCAGATGTCGTTTTGATCGACATTGTCGAGGGCGTACCGCAGGGTAAATCTCTTGATCTGGCGCAATCCGCCCCGATTGACGGCTTTGACGTCAAACTAGTCGGGTCAAATTCGTACGAGGCTTCCGCCAATTCTGATGTAGTTATTATCACCGCCGGGTTGCCGCGAAAACCCGGAATGAGCCGTGACGACCTGCTGAAAACGAATTCCGACATCGTAAGTTCGGTAACTGACCAGATCGCAAAACACTCGCCCGAGGCATTTCTGATAATCGTCTCTAATCCGCTTGACGCCATGGCGCAGGTTGCTCTGAAACGATCCGGGTTTCCGAAAAACCGTGTCATGGGGATGGCGGGTGTTCTCGATTCGGCGAGGATGCGATGTTTTCTGGCCGAAGCTCTCGACGTCTCGGTTGAGAACGTGACGGCGTTCGTACTCGGCGGACACGGCGATACGATGGTTCCTCTTCCAAGATACTCCACCTGTGCGGGGATTCCGGTGACGGAACTTCTGCCGGAAGATCAAATCAAAGCCATCGTCGATCGAACAGCAAACGGCGGTGCGGAAATCGTTGGGCTGCTCAAAACGGGCTCCGCATTTTACGCCCCCTCTCTTGGCGCGGTCGAAATGGCCGAAGCGATTCTGAAGGACAAAAAGAAGATTCTTCCGTGTGCCGTTTATCTCGAGGGCGAATACGGGGTTAACGGGTTGTTTGTAGGTGTCCCGGCAAAACTCGGTAAAAACGGCGTCGAGCAAATCATTGAGATTTCCTTGACCAACGACGAGCGTTCTGCTCTTCAGAAATCTGCCGGTGCGGTTCAGGAATTGGTTGACATTATGGGAATTTAAGCAAGTTAAATTGCGAGCACTCTTGAAATTCGCAAAAATCAAGCCGGATTGACCCTATTGGGTGCCGGCTTTTTTTCATCCAACACTTAGTTGTCGAGCCTATCCGTATCGGAGTCTATCCTGTCGGGAATGTTTGGAAACGCAAAATACCGGGCGGCATATTATCCGTCATCAACATCACGCACCTACACTACTTCTTTAACCAGCCAAATAAACCGTGTACAGTGACCTCACGGTTCGTTTCGTAGATCGCGCGGGTCAAAGGAATGTTCATCGGACAGACCTGGACACAGTTTTGCGAGTTTCCGCAGCTTGTTATCCCATCGTCTTCCATCAGCGTTTCAAGCCGTTCATCTCGATTCATCTTGCCCGTCGGATGCATATTAAACAAACGCACCTGAGCGATTGCCTGCGGGCCGATATAATTCTCATCGCCGTATTGCGGACACGCTTCGAGACAGCAACCGCAAGTCATACAGCGCGAATAGGCATAACGCTCCTGTTGAACTTCCTGGCTAATACGCGGACCTGCGCCAAGCGAATGCGAGCCATCGAGCTCGACCCATGCATTCGTCCGCTTTAAATGTTCGAACATCTCCGAACGGTCGACCTGAAGGTCACGGACGTTTGGAAATTTTGACATCGGCGCAAGCGAGATGTTGTTGGTTCCGGATTCTAAAAGAAGATCGTCAATCAACGCCGAACAAGATTGACGGACACGGCCATTGATAACCATTGTACAGATCCCGCACACCTGTTCGAGGCAGTTCATATCCCAAACCGGCGGATTGGTTTCAATTCCGTCGACGGTCACCGGATTCTTTCGGATATCCATCAAAACCGAAATCACATTTAGGTTACGGCGATACTGAACCTCGAAAATATCCGTGTATTGGTCAGATTTCGGGTTGTCACGCCGCTTTATTTCGATCGTGATCGAATCGGGCGGATTGGTCAGTGTCTTTTTATGTGTGTGTCCGTTTGTTACGCTCATAGCTAATCGCGTTCACGCTGCCTATTTTTTAACGTCTTCACCGGATGAAGCCGCTTTTTTATTACCAGATGAATAATCGCGTTTTCGAGGTTCGAGTTGCGAAACGTCGACTGATTCATAGCTAAAAACCGGAGCCTCCTGCGAATATTCGGCAATCGTCGTCTTCAGCCATTGCTCATCGTTACGTTCAGGAAAATCCGGCTTAAAATGGGCACCCCTGGATTCATCCCGATTCAGTGCCCCGAGCGTGATCACCCGTGCCAGCTGGAGCATATTCCATAGTTGCCGCGCCTGCGGTATGGCTTGCGTCGCCCAGAGGTTTGAGTCATTTATCGAAATTCTTCGGAAACGTTCGGTCAATTCGAGAATTTTGTCATCCGTTTCTTTAAGCCGGTCGTTATATCTGAGAACCGTTACGTTTTCAGTCATCACCTTACCCAATTCCTCATGGATCTGATATTGGTTTTCCTTGCCATCGTTATTAAGAATCTGGTCGTTGATCTGCCGCTGCCGCCTTAGCTCCGCATCATGCAGTCCATTGGTTTCGGTGTTTCCACGTTCCAAGTTCTTGGCATATTCAATCGCCGACGGGGCCGCCACGAATCCGCCGTAAACACATGAGAGCAAGGAGTTTGCACCCAACCGATTGGCTCCGTGAATTGAATAGTCGCACTCTCCCGCCCCCAACAATCCGGGTATGTTAGTTCGCTGTTCAAAATCGACCCACATCCCTCCCATCGAGTAGTGGACACCCGGGAAGATTCTCATCGGAACGTATCTCGGATCGTCGCCGACAAACATCTCATAGATCTCCAGGATCGCACCGAGTTTTCGGGTCAAGGTCTCGGCCGGAATATGCGTCAAATCGAGATACACCTGATTGTCACCGCCAATTCCTCTGCCTTCGAGACATACCTGAAAAATCTCACGCGTCGCGATATCGCGCGGGACGAGATTTCCGTAAGCTGGATATTTTTCTTCGAGAAAATACCAACGCTCGTCAGCCGGGATGCTCTCCGGGCTCCGCGTATCGTCTTCGCTGCGGGGGACCCAAACCCGACCGCCTTCGCCGCGGGCCGATTCCGACATCAAACGCAATTTATCCTCTCCCGGAATGGAAGTCGGATGGACCTGTATAAACTCACCGTTGGCGTATTTTGCGCCCTGCTGATAACAGGCGGAAACCGCGCTGCCGGTGCATACCTGAGAATTGGTCGATTTGCCCCAAATCAGCCCGGGACCTCCGGTCGCCATAATCACCGCATCCGCCTCAAAGGCCTTCAGCTCAAGGGTTTGGAGATTCATTGCGATCAGCCCGCGGCAAACCTGATGATCATCAATTACCAGAGAGAGCATTTCCCAGCCCTCGTATTTAATCACTTTCCCGCCGGATTCAAACCGTCTCACCTGTTCATCGAGTGCATACAAGAGCTGCTGCCCGGTCGAAGCTCCCGCAAACGCAGTCCGATGATGAAGCGTGCCTCCAAACCGACGGAAATCGAGGAGTCCTTCTTTGGTACGCGAAAACGGTACACCCATCCGGTCAAACAGATAAATGATTTCCGGCGCCATATCGCACATCCGTTTTACCGGAGCCTGATTCGCCAAAAAATCGCCTCCATAAACGGTGTCATCGAAGTGTTTCCAGGGAGAATCCCCTTCACCCTTCGTATTTACAGCGCCGTTGATACCACCTTGAGCGCAGACCGAATGTGAACGCTTAACCGGGACCACGGAAAACAAATCCACGTCGTGACCGGCTTCCGCAATCTTCATCGTCGCCGCCAGCCCTGCTAACCCTCCGCCAACGACCGCGATCTTAATTCCGTTTTTTGATGCCATTTTTTATTTAACCTAGAACTTTTCTGATCCGTCCGGTTTCGAAACGGCCTTTTGTTCGCAAAGAATATCGGGCATCAACCCGCACGGCCGTACAAATGAGAATGCGGCATTTGTTCCAACCGCAAACAAACCAAGTGCTACCGCGGTACAGGAATATAATGCGGCCCGCTGTGCCCGTTCGCCGATCACAATTCCCCAGTCAACTGCGAACAAAAACAAACCGTAACCGAGATGCCAGGCAGTTGCCGCAACCCCTAAAATATAAAAACCGAGGACTCCCGTCGATTGAAAATCAGCGGCGACGATGTCAAACGCCCGGTCGGCATTGCCCGCGACCGCGATATCCGTCAACCCAAACCCGGCGAACACCCCAAACCGGAAATGAAGCAAATGAAACAGGATAAAGAAGAACAAAAATATCCCCGTTATTCTTTGGAAAAGGTAAAGCCAGTTTCTTGCGAAGCCGTAATTTAAGACGTTCGGTTTTGCCTCAAATGAAATAAAAATGCCGTAAACGGAGTGATAGACGAGCGGAAGAAAAATACCAAACACTTCGATCAAGAACAAAAACGGGAGATGATGAATATCGGCAACAGCGTCATTAAACACCCGGCCGCCGTTCATCGCTTTTGCATTCGTAAACATGTGAACAAAAAAGAATATTCCAAGCGGAACGATCCCGGTAATCTGGTGCAGCTTTCGAAGTAGGAACACTCTGCTTATTTTTGATGCCATTATCCAGCCTCTGTTATCGATCTGCGTCAATGATTATTCGGTTCATTATATTTGCGGAACACCTTTTGATCAAACAGGATGGGAAAAGATCTGAGATGCATATTTACCCACTATAAACGAAACCGGCCTTTCTTAAGAAATAAGACTGAATGAATTAGACTATGCAAATAATTTAGCCTGGCTAATTCCCTTCTTGACATCGCAAATATACGTTTTATAAGATGCATTTACAAATAGATACGAGATACGTAAGCAGGACTAATATTATATGCATATCGAAACACTAAAAGTATTTTGTGACCTGGTAGAGTTACAGAGTTTTTCATTGGCGGCCGAAAGAAATTTCGTTACCCAGTCAGCGGTCAGCCAGCAGGTCCGGAGCCTTGAAGAAAAATTTGATCGAAAACTCCTTGAGCGGGTGAGGGGCCGGCGTGAGATTCGATTGACTCCTGCGGGAGACGTATTCTATCAGGAATGCAAGAATGTGCTCGATTCTTATAATCAGCTAAACCAAAATATGAACAGCCTCGTCGGCCGGATAAGCGGCGTTGTAAAGGTGGCGACGGTTTACAGTGTCGGACTTCACGAACTTCCGCCGATTGTGAGGGAGTTTATGTCGAAATTTCCGTCGGCAAAAATCCACCTCGAATACCAGCGGACCCCGCGCGTGGTAAGAGATGTCTTAAAAGGAGTTGTCGAGCTTGGCATAATTTCGTTTCCCGAACCTCGGCGGGGGTTGACGATCGTTCCGATGGCGAGCGACCGGCTCGTACTTATCTGCCCCCCCGATCATAAGCTGGCTGCCCGCAAGCAGGTAAACGTAAAGGAATTAAAGGGAGAGGATTTTGTGTTGTTCGAACGTGATATTCCAACCCGAAAAGCGACCGATCGAATCTTGAAATCGCACGGCGTCAGTGTCAATAAAGCCGCCGAGTTTGACAATATTGAAACGATCAAACGCGCGGTAGAAGTAGGGTTTGGCCTTGCTATTGTCCCTCATCCGAGCGTAATGGACGAAGAAAAGAATAACCAGCTCGCGGTAGTGAGATTTAAGGAAAAGGATTGGAAACGTCCGGTCGGAGTTGTATTCAGGAGTGACCGCGAGCTTTCGCTGGCAGCAGCTAAATTTGTACAATTGCTGGAAAAAAAAGAATCGAATTAGCGTTCAAACCGGCCGCCGATGTCAATTAGCTGCGACCAGTGTGATGGGCGATGAAGAATTCAGCCCGCTCAATGCTTGCTTTAATATCGGTACCAGGCCTTCAGTCTCCATATATTCCCTTCCCAAGAGCCTTCTGAACCGGCGGCGTTTATCTTGGCCCGTGAGTTCATTTAGCATCCCGCTGCAAAACGCGGTTACGATCTCGGGTGCAAACTGGGTTCCGGAATTTCTACGCAGGTCCTCAATTACCTCGTAGGCTTGTCGGCGACGTTTATACGGCCGGTCGGTGGTCATCGCGTCAAATGAATCCGCCAGGCTCACGATTTTTGCCACATAGGGTATTTGACGGTCCCTTAAACCATCGGGATAGCCGCGGCCGTCCACACGTTCGTGATGATATTTTGCCGCCAACGGAACATCCGTATACGGATGATGAATCGGCATCAGGATTTCATACCCGACTACCGGATGCTTGTTCAATTCGGCGTTTTCCTTTGCGTTTATCCGGTAAGGGGCGTTAATTATGTTTCGTTCGACCGTCAGTTTTCCAACATCATGGAGATAACCGGCGATCGCGACACCTTCAATTTCTTCGTTAGTCCAGCCGAGTTCTTCGGCAATGATCTCTGAGTATTTTCCGACTCGAACGGAATGGCCTTCGGTGTATTTATCTTTACTGTCGATTGCAGTTGCAAATGCCTTGACAGTATCCGAGTAAGTGAGTCTCATATCGTCATATAACCGACGATTTTCATCCGCCCGGCGTTCTAATTCGACCATCAAATTTCGCTGGTGAATGCCAACGCCGATATGTCTTGCCATCGCCCGAACTATTTCTTTATCTCCGGTGCTAAATGGCTCGCCGGAAGCCTTTTCTCCGAGAAAGACCATTCCAACCAATTCGTCATGGATAATCAAGGGCATGATGACCTCGATGTTGGTACGTTCAAGAACCGGCTGATAACGCTGAAAGAACACGAGCATTCTCGACTGGCTGATTTCGATCTCCGTCATACCGCTGCCTAACAACTCTTCTTCGTCGGCAATGTCGATATTAGCCGTGAGCGGAAAATCATCACCAAGACCACGAGCCGCAAGAAAATTCAATTCATGTCCGTACCGGGAATATTTTGCGATGCCGCCTCGCATAATCGCCAGCGAACCGAGCAGCAAATGGAGGGATGTCTGAATCATTTCATGAAAGTTGTTTTTATGCGCGACTTCCTGGCCCAAGTCAGCCAATGCCGAAAAAGCATGAATCAATTTTTGTTGGTTTTCAGCCATGGTTCTATTCTCCGTCACTTGGTGTATATTTGTAAACTTTTTTATTACGTCTCACATATGCTTGTTGTTTTGCCATACCAAACCGGGGATGCATTTACGGAAGCGCGGAACTATGATCATGTTGACTGTACAGCGTGACCAGTCAAATTCGATCGGTTGGCGGATGCCATATAAATCCAGTAGATGCAGCAAAATCAGACGAATCAGGATGCAATCTCAACATGGTTTGTAATTCCAAGCATTTCAAACAGCTGGTTTGTATTCTCACTGACATCGGAAAATATAACCTGAGTTCCGGCTGCCGCGGCGGCGTCGATCACGCCGAGCAATATCGAGACTCCGATACTATTGACGATTTCCGTTTCCTTAAAACTGACGACGAGCGTTTTACACCCTCCGTCAATTTGGCGGCGGCATTCGCGTTCGATTTTCTCACCGGTTATTTGGTTTAGGTAGTCACTCGCAAACACGGTTGCGGTCTGACCTTGACTTTGAACGGTAATTTCAAGATTGGTATTCACAATTTTTTTTCTGCTGGAAATAGGTGGATTGATCAAAGAGATTTAAAACGGCAACCCCGTTTTCCGAATCTTTGGTGATTCAAGCAATCTCTAAACAGGTCTTTAGATCACGCAACCTAAAGTAATACTTTAAGAATGGAATGTCAACTATATTTTGAGGTGGCTGAGTTGACTGATTGACTGCGTTGACCGGGTTGACCGGGTTGACTGAGTTGACCGCGTTGACTGAATTGACCGGGTTGAATTTCAACGGATCGCGAATCGGTAATGGCCTAATTTCAAATATTAAACGGAATAGTATGCCGCCTCTGTTAAAGCACAAACCCGGCTTTGTGCTCACTGTCATTTAATTCCCAAACAAAAGCGATCTTGTCAATGACGACATATCCAATCCGGTCTTCATCGTCCCGCAAATATAGTATCCCGTCCTTGATGTCGACTACATCGCCTCTTACAACCGCACTCGTGCCGCACGAAACATCGATCTTCTTACCCATTAGTTGCTTTAAGAATTCTTCCATTTTTTGGCTCCTTACATTCAAAATCGGTTTCTGTGCGCTTCCGCTCGCCCGGCCTGTGCCCAGCGGCTCGGCTTTTCGGAATATGCATAATAACCGCCCGTCGAAGGCCCTTTGTCGGAGTAAGCCAGCGCTGAAGCGATTATCGCCATATCCAGAGTTTCACGGTCAGGCCCCGGATCTTTGACACGCTTTAGAAACGCAGGAATAAAACCGGTGTCGAGATTACCGTCTTCGAATATTTCGTCATCGAGAATCGCCCGAAAAAAAGGCAGGGTTGTCTTTATCCCCGATACCTCATATTCGGCAAGCGCCCGCCTCATTCGGCCGATCGCCACACTCCGGTTTTTGCCGTGGGCGCATAGTTTTGAGATCATCGGATCGTAGTACATTGATACTTCCGCGCCTTCATAAATCCCTCCGTCATCTCGTATTCCGTTTCCGTGGGGAAGCCGGAGTCGGGTTATTTTCCCCGGCGACGGCATGAAATCATTTGAAGGATCTTCTGCATAAACCCGGCATTCGATCGCGTGGCCGTTTATCTTAATGTCCTCCTGTGAGAACGAAAGCAGTTCACCCGCAGCAACCCGGATTTGTTCGGTAACAATATCTATCCCCGTCACCAACTCGGTTACCGGATGCTCGACCTGAAGCCTGGTATTCATTTCGAGGAAATAAAACGACTTATCAAGATCAGACAATAGAAATTCAACCGTTCCTGCGCCCCTGTAATTTACCGCCCTGGCAACTTTGAGGGCTTGTTCGCCCATTCGTTTACGTAATTTGGGGTCGTTTATTGGCGAGGGTGCCTCTTCGATGACCTTTTGATGCCGACGCTGGATTGAACATTCGCGTTCGCCGAGATGAACATGATTCCCGTGTGAATCGCTCATTATCTGAATTTCGATATGCCGCGGCCGGAGAATTGCCTTTTCGATATAGACCGCGTCATCACCAAAACTTGACATCGCCTCTGATCTCGCGCTGGCGAGCGCGGATTCAAGTTCGCTCTCTTTATTTACAAGCCGCATTCCCTTCCCGCCCCCACCCGCCGAAGCCTTGAGCATGACGGGAAAACCAAATTCGCTGGCGACTTTCAACGCTTCGGTTGAGGATTCAAGAGGTTGGTTTGTTCCCGGAACGATCGGGACCCCTGCATCGATGGCAATCTGCCGTGCCGAGATCTTTCCGCCCATCGCTTCCATCGCCTCGGGCGGCGGCCCGATAAAAACAATACCGGCCTCGGAACAGCTTCGAACGAAGTCCGCATTTTCAGACAAGAATCCGTAGCCGGGGTGGATCGCGCCGGCTTTTGAAATTCGGGCAACTTCCAAAATCTTTTCACCGCGCAAATAACTTTCATTGGAGGGCGGTTTTCCGATCCGAAAAGCTTCATCAGCCATTCTGACGTGGAGTGCGTCAGCATCCGCATCTGAATATACCGCAACGGTTTGGATTCCCATATCGCGGCACGCGCGAATAACCCTGACCGCAATTTCTCCCCGATTGGCAATTAGAATTTTCTTAAACATTTTTGAGGACATTTTGACTATCCGCGCCCCGATGTAAACCCCGCATCGACAATCAGCGGCATTTTTAAACCAGTACGGAATTTCCGTGATTGCGCGGATCAAACCTGACCGTGACACCGGCACCCGGAGCATACTTTAACGGATCGAGCCGTTGTTCTTCAGTAAGAATGTCTGAAGATTCAAAATCGACGCCATGAATGCTATAGATATAGTGCGCTATCTCCTGACCGGCGTCATTGATTTCGCTGTCGATGATGGTGGCATCCGCGATTCGACCGTGCTTAAGCAGCAATTCACGCCGCGTTTCAGCCGAATTGTCACGTTTATTGCGCCGCAAAAAACTTAAAAATCCCATGTTTAATCAGTAATCAATGGGGGCTTTCCGTATTTTTTCCTCAGTCTATTTAATGCCGACAAGACGTTCGGCCGCTTTATTATTTTAGCTTCTAGCGGTCGCTTTCCCGGAATATCAAGCATTATCAATCCCAGTAGGATCGTCAAAATTCCCTGGCCCGGAATCCCCGGTAGCGATAATACAACCCCCAGCAGAATCAAAACTACGCCCACTATGTTTTTCAGTATTACCACTCCCCAGCGTACGATCCATGGGCTGTTTGGCATAAAATCCTGCTGATAATGCGTGCTAAAGTAATTCGCCGGAATCTTCACCATGACGATCGCGATGGCGGTTATACTGACCGCGAATGACACTAAAAATAAACTTATTCCAAGAGCAAGCCCGCTCCAAGTCATAGATTGCCAGTATTCCATAATCCCTGAGACGATTAGTCGACCGGGTTTTCCCTCATTTCAGTTTAACCCGTAACCAGCCAAGATTCGTTCAACGTCCGGCGTCAAGCTTTCTAAACTCTTTCCACGTATGAAACATCCGATGAACGAATGTCCATGTTGAACCCAATGCCAATATCCAAAGTACCTGCGGCATACGGTTAAACAAAATGAAATCAGAATCCCAGTCCCAGGTCGAGAGTGCCCCGATAATCAGTAAAACAATTCTCTCAGGACGCTGCAGGAATCCGACATTTGCCTTGACGCCTAGGCTTTCCGCACGTGCGGCCGTATAACTGACCATCACCGAACTCATCATTGCCAATCCCGCCAAAAACACGTTTGTAACGGACCGCTGCGGTGTATTGCTCGCGTAGAATACGATGATCCCGATAAACGCGATCATATCCGAGATGCGGTCAAGCGATGAATCGAGAAAACCTCCAAACCGGGTCACGTTTCCGGTAATCCGGGCGACGCTTCCATCAAGCATATCGAAGATATTTGCTATGATCAGCACGATCCCCGCCCAAAAAAATTCACCGATTCCAAATAGCAGTCCGCACGCGATACTTATCAAAACGCCGATCAGCGTGAGAATGTTCGGATGAACACCGCCGTAGGCAAGCCAACGCACCATCGCGTCAATTATGCGTTTCGCGGCTCTTCCAATACTGGCTCCAAACATATTCTCTTAGGGAAAATCGAATACCCGGTATAGAGTATTTTATCAGCTACTCCAGCCGCCATCGGGTTCAAAACCGGACACCTTAAATCATCAGTTACGGTTATTTCTGCTCGTGTATCGTCGTCAGTTTTGCAATTTCGAAATTACGCCATCCCTTGGGCGTCTTCACCGTAACCTCATCGCCTTCTTCCTTTCCCATAATGGCTTGCCCGATCGGCGAAGATGTCGAGAGGAGCCCCAAATCGGGATCGGCCTCTTCAGAAGTTACCAGCTTATATTCGATTTCGTCTTCGCGATCAAGATCAAACAAGACTACTTTAGAACCGTAAGCAACCAGGTCTGTGGGAAGCTTCGAAATGTCGATCGAATCGACCTCCTCCAGCCGCTTCATCAATTGCCCGATTCGCGCAGATACCATCGATTGCCGTTCCATCGCGGCCTTGTACTCCGCGTTTTCCCGCAAATCGCCAAACTCACGCGCTTTTTGAATCTCTTTTGGCAGCTTGTGATGAAGTTCGTCCTCCAGATCTGCCAATTCCTTCCGCAATTTGTTCCTGACAGTTTCCATATCGCTAATAATTCAGCCTAATTAATATATTCAAGAGCTAAAAGTCTTCTTCATTCGGAGCCGCAAACGAAATCCCGATATCTCGAGCCGTGCGAACCAGCTGACCTTCCGTTCTGACAAATTTAACGTTAGATATCGCATCTACCAGTGGCACATTGACAACCCTCCCGGATTTGAGAGCGACCATCTTTCCCTTTTCGCCATTGGCCAGTGCCCGGACGGCGCATGCTCCAAAATTCGTACCTAGCATTCTGTCAAAGGCATTAGGACTGCCGCCTCGCTGAAGGTGACCGAGCACAACGCAGCGAGTTTCCTTTCCAGTCATAATTTCGATTTGTTTCCGGACATTTTCCCCGGCTCCCCCGAGCCTTAATTCGTCCTCATCCAAATAAATCTCTTTTTTCCCTACTTCCATAGCACCTTCAGCGACCACGATGTTGGTAAAAAGCGACCCGTTTTTCTCACGTTCATAGACCTTTTTGACGATCGAATCAAAGGAAAACGGAATTTCCGGAATCAGGATCACATCAGCGCTGCCGGCAAGTCCCGCCTCAAGCGCAATCCACCCCGAGTTTCGGCCCATCACCTCGAGCACCATCACCCGATCATGAGACGCCGCCGTCGTATGCAGGCGATCGAGTGCTTCGGTGGCGATATCGATGGCGGTCCTGAAACCAAACGTCAACTCGGTAGCCGAAAGATCGTTATCAATTGTTTTGGGCACCCCGACCACCGGAAACCCTCTTCGGTGAAACTGTTCGGCAATTGCCAACGTTCCCTCACCGCCGATAACCACCAGCGCCTCAATTTTATTTTTCTTAAGATTTGCGAGTGCCTCGTCGATCGGCATCTCCGGGATGACAATCTTTCCGTCAACCATCTTGCAGAAACTTCCTTTATTGCGCGTTCCCAGAATCGTACCGCCGCGCGGCAGTATGCCGCTGACGGTCTTGGTCGTCAGCTTTCGCAGCTGCAGCTCACCAAGAATTCCTTCAAAACTGTCTTCAATGCCGATACACCGCATATCGAATTCGCCGATTGCGGTCCGCACGGCGGCACGAATAACAGCATTTAGTCCGGGGGCGTCCCCACCGCCGGTTAGTACGCCTATTTTTTTATACATAAGAAAAAGGAGTCCCGAAAGTGAGATAATATGTTACTCGAAGAACTCATTATTTCTAATCTTTTGACAGATTATCTTCCGCCGACCCGCGGCGGCTCGTGATATTCACCATAATCGGAATATTCAACTTTTTCAACGCTTCCCGGCCGGACATTTTTTGTTAGCAAATTGAGCGCATCGATCAACACCTTTTTTTGGAGTTCTCTCATTCCGGGTTTGCCTAGAGAATTGCCGACCTTAAACCCGGACGGGTATAGTGCCCTGGGGGGGCGCATTTGAGCTGAAACCTCGGGACTTACCGTGATCAGTACCGTTGGGGTACCCGTCATTTCGATCTCTCGTTGTACCGCGACGACCGTGCGGTGGCATACGTTTGCTCAGCCCCCGGTCAGTATAACTGCATCGGCGCGCGATCCCCGGTCGATCTCGATGGCGATCTCGGGCGCAGTCTCCTCATACATGTTTTTGAGTCGCATCGTATACCCCATATATCCGATGTGTTTGACGGCAATCCCGCCGATCGCCCCTTCATTTTCGAGCTCTCGCAACCGGTCGATCGGAAAAATCACGTTTATATCTTGATCTGCATCGGAATGGTCATAATGATCATGGGTAACCATCAAATCAGACGCCTGGATATCATTCCCCATAATCCGATACGTCAGATCGCCGAGTTCGTCAGCTATATTGAACGGCTCCTGCTGCTTAGGATGAACACCGCCCGCCGTAACGATTGCTATCGTCGAATTTTTGAGCTCCCTGTCGAAAGGTGTAAACGGAACGCATTTTCGCGAAAGATTTGACATATAATTTATGGATTACAACCGGTACTCAATGTTAGCAACTTTCCAACCGATTCTGCCGGACAATACGGGTTCACGACAACATTACGCTAAAACTCTATTTCCGCCGGTTTATCAGCGCGTATAGGCCCAGTCCGACTACGGCCCCAAAGCCGCCTCCGATGGCTCCGCCGATCGCGCCTCCAAGGCCAAACACTACCCTCATCAGGATCAACCCAATAAAAATGCCGGCTCCGACGCATGCGACCTGGAGAAAATTAATAGCTTTTTTTTCAGTCAAGGGTCTTCTCCCGTTTAATGGATAAAGGGCGTGGAGCAGAAAGTAAATCTCGATCTCCACGCCCTCGGATATTTTACTTCAACTACAACCTCTTGAGAACATCAAAAAGCTCTTCATTGTCTGGTTGGTCGCTGATTTCGTGGATATCCTTATATGCGATCTTCCCTTCTTTATCAACAACAAAGAGTGCGCGTTCGGAAATCCCGTCGGCTTCTCTCCAGACACCGTAAGATTTAGCGACCTCCCCGATCGGATGAAAGTCGGAAAGTAGATGATAAGAGATCCCACCGAGTGATTTAGCCCATGCAACGTGGCTAGGAACCGAGTCAACCGAAATGCCCAAAACTTGGGCATCATATCCCTCAAAGCGCTCTTTGTCCGCTTCGTAGGAC
>JBFGKW010000074.1:0-14244 GCA_041576495.1 Aridibacter sp.
CGCCGCCGCCGATCTCCAAAGGAATCGTCAGTGTCGCACGCTGGCCGACGGTTAACTTAACATTGCTGATCTTGACCGTCTTAAAGGTATCTGCCGCAGCGGTTATCGAATAGACCCCCGGGGGTATTCCGATCGCCTGATACTCCCCCGAATCGTTGGCCGTCAACGTTCGGGAAAAACCGATCGACGGGTTTCTTATCGTCACGGTCGCGCCGGGGACCGCAGCGCCGTTCGGGTCAGTTACGGTACCGGTCAAATCCGCGGTACTCGCCTGGGCCTGCGCAATTACGGCGACCACGCCCAATGACATTACTATTGTTAATAAAACCAATCTTTCGACAATCGATCGAATTCTCATACCGTACGCGTTCATATTCTATCTTCCTCACCAACTTTTTAGATGTAGATATATCTTCCGTTAGCAAATGCAGGCTTGGGGGGCGTTAATTTTTTTTCGAAACGCGCGGCATACGTCGGTACGTTCGACTAAAAACTATCGGGACTTATTAACAGAGAGATATCAGCTGAGTCTTGTAATCCTCCGAATTCTAAATGAAAGAACCCCATAAATGCAAGGAAATAATTCAATACTCCGCACAAATACGGCACTCTTCCCACGGAAGGTGAACCCGAATCTTTTACCGGCGTTTGCGCGAAAATAAGATTTACCAGCTTCGAATCTCTTTTTTTAACACAGCCTTTTACATTCCCATTTATAAGGTTAATATACGTTTTTTATGAAAATTATTCCGATTTCATTGCCCACGCCGTTTTATGTCGGGGATGTCAATGTTTACCTGATCAAAGAAGATCCGGTGACCCTGATTGATGTTGGCCCAAAAACTGAACAGGCCCGCATTGCGCTTCAAGCTTCGCTCAAGAAACAGGGAATCGGTTTTTCCGATATCCGGAGAATCTTATTAACCCATGCCCACGAGGATCATTGCGGACTGGCCAAACAGATTCGGGACGAGTCGAAAAACGCAGAGATATTGGTCCACGGTTGGGAAACGGGCCATTTGTTCGGGCGTTTGGCACGAGACGAGCATCAGCAGCTGATGAATCGTGCCGGCGTGCCGGAAAACATTTTTCGTGAGATGCGGGAAACATATGAAAGCATCAGCCTGCTGACCGATTCACTGGCGGATGCCGACCACGGGGAACTTGCGGATGAAATGGAATTGGAATTTGAGAGCGGGATGCTGGAGGTAATGCATACCCCCGGTCACACCCCCGGATCCTGTTCGTTTATCCGCAAGGCTGACCGAACCCTGATTTGCGGTGACTGCGTTTTAAAACGGATCACACCCAATCCGGTCATTTCGCCCGACCCGGTCAACCGCCAAAAACGATTTAAGTCATTAGCGGAATATCTGGTCAGCCTGGCCCGGCTGCGGAATGAGTCTCCGACTCTGATTTACGGCGGCCATGGTGAACCGATCACCGACTTTGAAGAAATATTTAATCGTTATCGAACGGCAATCGATAACCGCCAAAAAGCCGTCATCGGCCTTGTGGACGACTCAGGCGTAACTGCTTGGGAAGTAGCGCAGAAAGTATTTCCAGATGCCGTAGATCAGGAAATTCACCGGTTTCTGGCAATCTCGGAAGCGGTGGCCCACCTCGATTACGCCGAGTCTGCCGGCAAGATCAGGCTCGAACTCAATAACGATGTCGAATGCTACATCCGGTAATCCTGTCCGGTAATACTCATCCCAAAAATTGCGGCAATTCGTTAATTATTCTTTTACCCCGGCAGTATTGTGGCTTGGACTGCGAGTAAAAGGGCCGGGAAAATTCAATTGCGCAAAATATCGTAGAAAGTACTTGTAAAATCTGTTTAAACGATGTACAATCTTTTTGTCTCTCCCACCGGACTTTGTTCTAGTTGTACCTACAAGTCAGAACTTATTAGCCCCCTCCCCAAATCAAATTGGTCGAACTTCAGTCCGGAAAGCCCTCCCAATAAACAACCTCTGACGGGTTTTGACTCAGACAAATACTATTAAGGATCCTCTATCGGCTTTGCTGATAATCGGTCCCAAAACCCACGCAACTTATTTTTTATAACGTTAAATGGAGAAAACTAAAGTGATTAATTCAAAACAAACAAGCAATCAAAGAGAAGGTAAAAGAAACACGCGATTTCGCTTTGCGCGATCGCTATTTGCCTTTGGACTTGGTTTGGTTTTTCTTGGCGGCGTCGCAGTTTTTGCAAGCAAGGGCGGTGAATCCATCCTTTCTTTTCTGCGACCGTCGGTCAACATCAATTTGTCGGGCACAGTCAGCCGTGACGAAGGAAAGATCGATCTCAACAAGGCCGGCGACGTGCGTCCGGGCGAGATTATCGAATGGAAAATCGAATCTGAAAACTCCGGTGACGGGGCAGCGAGCAATTACAAGGCGATCGGACAAGTTCCGAACGGCACGGAATACGTAGCCGGTTCTGCCAATGCTCAGGACTCCCCGGTTGTTGAATACAGCATCGACGGCGGCAGGAATTTTTCAGAAAGGCCGCTGATCAAAGTAAAACAGCCCGACGGCTCGGATAAACAGGTTCCGGCCCCTGCCAGTATGTATACGCAAGTTCGATTTAGCTGGAGCAACCCAATCGATTCCGGCAAGAAATTCAACGCATATTACAGCGTCCGCGTGAAATAACCACAAAAACACTTCGATTCGGGTTTAGTTTGCTAATCGCTGTCGAGAAACTGCTGACGACCTTCCGCTGCCTGAATAACAAAGACATATAAAATTTTAGGAATTGAAAAAATGAATACGATATCAATCTTACGAAAAACCACACTTTGGCGCGCCACAGTTTTGTTTGGGGTTTTGTTTGCGCTTGGCCTTCAAGGCATCGCGCAGACCGCAGCCGATACACAAATCAAAAACCAGGCCAGCGCATCATACGGAGACGGCGGCGGCAACAGCTACAGCACCGTTTCAAATGAGGTAACCGTAACCGTTGCCAAGGTCGGCGGTCTCGCGATAACTCCGGACGCCCAGTCAAATGCAGCGGTCGTTGCCGGGCAAACCGGCGTGACGATGGACTTTCTCGTCGCCAATACCGGTAACTTTAACGATCAGGTCAGGTTCCTGGCCAACGGTGCCAGCTTCCAAATACCTGCGGGTCTGACCGCAACAGCGGCAGTTGTCGACCCGACCGGGACACCCGTAAACATTCTGACAAATGGCGCAGATGTGCTCTATTCGCTGAATGCAGGTGCTTCAGTTACTGTTCGCCTGACACTCAGCGTTAGCGCTGCTGCCACAACCGGAAGCACCCTCAGGGTATACCTGGGTGACCAGACCACGCTTTCACCAACGTTTGACAACGATGCGGCAAACAGCTCGGCCAATGAGGTCCGAACCGTTTCGACCGGTGCCGTAAACGGCTCACGTGAAGGACGAGGCGACATCAGCGTACTGGTTCAAAACGACGCCCAGATCCGGGCCAATTTAACGGCCCCTGCCGGACCGGTCAATATCGGTTCCAACATCACATACACCACAAGTGCTTGTAATGACGGCGCGCGTTCGTTAAGCCCGATCGATCCGGATGGCGCAGGGCCGATTCCCGCGGCGGTCTATGTTATAGCTCCGATCCCTGTGGGAACCGAACTGGCGAGCGCCCTGGCGACGCCGGCCGGAGTCTACTATTCGACTACGGCGCTTACCACCGCACCGCTTTCAGCCACCTGGACGGCCACGGCGCCCGGAACATTGTCTACCGTAAGGCGGATTATGATCCCGGTTTCGACTTCAGCCCTGGCGGTAAGCACTTGCAGCGCCAACTTTAACTTTGACGTCAAGGTTACGGCAGCCAACGCCAATACTCCGATTTATGAAATCGTAGATGCGTTTGGTGTCAACTCGATCGGCGCCACGATCACCGATCAATCGGGTGACAATACGCCGAACAAGGGTGACGGAAACGCCAACTTTGACGAACCGCTGAGCGGCGGAACAGCCTCGCCGACCCAAGGTTTCCAACAGCCGACGACACTTACCAAGACCTACAATGTCCTTAACGGACCAAATGGTAATGCCGGGGCGACGGGACCCACCAACAATAACGATGACTTCACTAATCTCAGTGTAAATACCGGGATTGCCGGGGTCGTTCCGGGCGGCAACACGACCGCTTCGGGAAGCGCTGTTTTCACAAACACCGTTCAAAACACGGGTAATGCCGACGATACGTTTGTATTGACCACGCCGACTGTTCCTACCGGTTCAACCGTCGAGATTTCGATCAACGGCGGAACCAGCTGGACCACCGTCAGCGGAGGCGCAAGCGTCAATCTGGCGGTTGGTGTCGGAAGCACCGCGAATTATCTGGTTCGCGTGACGCTGCCCGCGGGCAATACAGTGCTCACCGGATATAACACGGTAGTCCGCGCTACATCGCAAAACGACAATACGAAAGTGAATGACACGATCAACCGCCTTTATACGGGCTTTGTTCGACTCGTCAAAACTGCAACTGTCGCCAACGCGACCGGAGTCGGCGGTGCCACCGATCCGGTACCGGGAGCAGTGATCACTTATTCGATCGTTTATACGAACATCTCGTCGTCCGGAGGTTCGGGAAATGCCGTGCTAACGGCCAGCAATCTGGTTATTACCGAAAATGGTAATACCGCCCCGAATAATTGGGGTTCCACGACCGATCAGGTTGTCGGAAGCGCTTCTGATACAAACGGCGGAACGCTTACCGGCGATTCGGCTGGTTCGAGTGTGTTGACGGATACGATCGCAACCCTCGCACCCGGCGGATCCGGCACCTTTTCCTTTAAACGAACGATCAAGTAACACTTGATTAGAATGCAGCGCAGGTAATCCGATCCGGTTTGTTACCAGATTACCTGCGTTGTGTCTCTTAATCCTCCGCATTCGATATTTGCACCCCGCTTCAAAAAGCATGTATAAGCTTTTCAAATTCAGACCTGCAATCATCCTCGCAGTAGCTGCGTTTGCGTTTTGCTTAGGGCAGACACACGCATTTCTGCAGAATTTGACCGTCGCCAAAACGACGATCTCAAATTATGCGGCCGGCAGCTACCGGGATGATTCGGGGGCGGCATTTGACACCGTCTCGGCAACGGTCAGCATCTCCGTAAGCGCGGTTTCGGTGATCGTCGTCACTCCGAATCAAACTACGCCTTCTGAAATTATTGCGCCCAATGACACGATCGTCAGGGAGTTTAAGGTCTGCAACAGCAGTAATTTCGGCGATTCATATACCCTTATCGCGCAATCGGTAACTTCGCCGGCACAGATAACAGGAACATTCCTTGACGCCAATGAGGACGGATTGATCTCGCCGTCGGACCCTCCAATTTCTCTTAATCAAGCCCTTTCAAACATCGTCGCGCCCGGTTCGTGTATGAAAATACTTGTCCGGATCGACACCGGCAGTATCGGAAATAATCAGGATCTGGTGATAAACCTGACGGTCCGCTCCAACAACCCGGATGCCGTCAACGGTCAGGCCGAAGCGTCCGGTACAATTATAAATTCTGGCGGAAACGCTCCGATATTCACGAACCCCCAGGATCCGACGCTAAAGCCGCTGAAACTCGTTGAAGATAAGGCAACTTATGTTGCGGGTCAAAACGAGCCGCTTGAATACTCGATAGCCTTTCAAAACAAAGGTGATGTCGATGCCCGGCGGGTCGTGCTGACCGACCGGCTGGCGCCTGAACTTTCCTATCTCGCAAACACCCTCAAACTTGACGGCAAAGCGCTGACCGATGCCCAGGATTCAGACGAAGGCGAATTCTCGGCGGGAACGATAATCATCAAGCTGGCAAGCCCCGTAAAGCCAGATGAAGTACTCCGAATTACGTTTAAGGCAACGGTCACCGGAAACACAGTGCCCGGCAAGGGCGTTGTAAATTTCGCCGAGATTAGTTCGGAAAATGCCCCGGCCGTCCGAACGACCGAGGCGATAGCAATTATAGATCCGTTCGGAACGGTCTTTGCCGCACGGGGCGGAGCCGCCAGCCCGATCCCCGGCGCGACGGTTACGATCCTGGCGGGCGGGCCCAACGGAACCCCGCTTTCTCTCCCCGCCGGTCCGGCTTTTGAACCAAATCTCGACAATCTAAACCCGTATCTGACCGATAACCGGGGACGATTCAGTTTCGGTCTTTCGCCCGGCCAGCTCGGAAGCCAAGCCCAGCCGGCGGTCTATATCGTCAGCGTAACCGCCGCGGACTTTCGCCCGCGGCTGCTTGAGATTAGTTTAAGCCCGGATGGAAACGGATTATTCAGGATGACCGTCCGGCCGCTCGACGGCCTTCCGCTGGCAGTGGCCGATGGATTTGAACTCACTCAAAGCGGCGTCGAAATATCGAGTATTGCCGATATCGCTTTCAACATCCCGATGTTTGAAGAAGCGATATTGATCGTCAACAAGACGGTTGATCGAAGCCAGGCGGAAATCGGAGACGTCGCAAATTACCGGATAGAGATCGGAAATTCGAGTGTCGCGCCAATACTCAATGTCCTCGTATATGATAATCTCCCCGCTTCGTTCAGCTATGTTCCGGGAACCGGCCGGATTTCGCGGAACGGGGTTTCGGTTCCGATCGAACCGGTCGTTTCACAGGATCTCTTGGAGTTCCGAATCGGCGATTTGGCCAGCGGCGAAAACGTTTCGCTTCACTACCGCGTGAGAATCGGCGCCAATGCAAACCAGGGTGACAATTACAATTCAGCGGTTGTCAGCGGCAGGTTTCCATCGGACGAGCTTGCCGTTTCGGATGTTTCACGAGCACTCGTCAAAGTCAGCCCCGGATTGTTCTCGATGCAGCAGTTCGTCATCGGGCGGATTTTTGTAGACGACAACGATAACGGAGTGTTTGATTTCGGTGAACAGCCGGTAGACGGTGCGCGGGTCTATCTGTCGAACGGAAACTCCTCAACAACGGATTGGCAGGGACTGTACAGCATACCGGCGGTTTCCGACGGCGCGCAGGTCGTCGCCCTCGACCCGATCACTATCCCGGTCGGTTACCTGCTGGCAGACAGCCGTTCACGCTCAGGAAAGGACTGGACCCGGCTTTTGCGGACACCCCTCGGCGGCGGCGGAATGCTTCGTCAGAACTTTGTGCTGGTCGCCGATGTGGCGGCGCTGGCTGATGACGCCACCACGGTCAAAACGAAATCCGACATAACGCCCGCTGCCGAGTCGGACCCAGAAAAGAAATCAACCGAACCCGACGCACTCGTCTATTCGCCGGTCGTGCCGGGCGAAATTCAAGTCCACGGACTGACTGACAAAACCGTGGTCCGCGGCCCGGCATTAAACGTGGACGTCAGCGTAGCGTCCGGCTGGTCGGCTTCACTCGAACTCAACGGCCGAATCATCTCCGGGCAGAGCATCGGCAAGACCCGGACCGACCCGAAAAACCGAATCGTCACCTATTCTTTTGTCGGACTCGGACTCAAACCGGGCCCGAACACACTTCGCGCCAGACCGATCAGCCCGGGCAATTCACCAGGTGAAAGCGTCAGTTTTGAGGTCTACGGACGCGGACCGGCAACCAGCCTGAAGATTACCGCGGAACGCAACGAACTGCAGGCATCGGGACGTGATTCGACGATGATCGTCATCAAGGCGTTTGACCAATGGGAACATCCGGCTCAAGACGGCTCGATACTAATCGAGACGTCACTTGGCCGACTGATCGATCCGGCAGATGAGAAAGGAAAGCGCAAGTCCGGAGGCGACTCAAAGCCGCTGGCGGTTGAATCCCTTTCCACAAACGGCAGAAATCCCGAACAGGCGCCCGCCGCTGCCAACCAGCGGAAGGTAGATCTGGTCGGCGGAATCGGGGTAATCAAACTGATTTCTGAAAATCGAACCGGAACGGCTCGTATCACCGCCTCGCTCGGCAAGGTTGAAACCACGGCGGACATCCGGTTCACATCCGAAATCCGAACCGGTTTCTTGGCCGGATTGGCGGAATTGACGGTCGGGAAAAACGCGCCGGAAATGATCAACCGGGGTGTCGATCAGAACATCCGCGGTCACATACAGTTCTTCTACAAGGGGAAAATATTCGGCGACCAAAATCTGTTGACGCTGGCCTATGACAGCCAGGAACCGCTCAACCGGATTTCCGGACGCGACCGGCTGTTCCAGCTGAATCCGCTTGACCACGTCTATCCGCTCTTCGGAGATTCTTCGTCCCGTTACCAGGAAACGGAGTCAAACAGCAAGGTCTACGCGAGGTTTGACCGGGGACGGAGCTATGCCATGTTCGGCGATTTTGAATCCGGGCTCGAAACCAGCCGATTGCTCGGTTATTCACGAAAATTGACCGGCGGAAAGATACATATTGAAAACGATGAGGGTGATTTCGTCACCGTTACCGGCGCAAGACCCGACACCGCGTTCGCCAGACAGGTTATTCCGGGCGGAAGCCTCGGGCTGGTGCAGCTTGCCTACGGCGAAATATTGCCGGGATCCGAAGTGCTTAGTCTCGAGACCCGGGACCGGCGTAATCCGGAAGTAATTCTCTCCCGGGAAATACTGTCGCGCTCGGTCGATTACAATATCGATACGTCCACCGGAACCATATTCTTCCTTCGGCAAATCCCGACCTTTGACCGGGAGCTGAACCTGACCCAGGTGCTGGCCACGTATGAGTATCGTGCCGGCGGTTTTGAATCTTCGATTTATACGGCGAGGGCCGGCAAGAACATCGACAAACTTGGTTTGCGCCTCGGATTCTCGTATATCCGGCAGATGCAGGCCGAATCGCGGCCGTTTCAACTCGGCGGACTGGACGCTTCGGTTAAACTTCCCAACGGCGGCAGGCTCCTGTTTGAATGGGCGAGGAGCCGGGGAGCGTTAATCGGAGGATTTGGCTTTTTTGGCAACAGCCCGTCCCAGAACGGCGAATTTAACGGCGACGCCTTTTACCTTTCGATCGAACAGCCGCTGCCCCAAAATCAAACCGTTCTGCGATTTGCGGGACAAAGCGCTTCGCGCAATTTCTACAACCCGTTTGGCGGCACCATCACACCCGGAAACACCCGCGGCGTGTTTTCCGCTGAAACAAAACCGCTCAAGAACAGCACGCTTAAGGCGACCCTGATCGCCGAAAGAAATCTGACGGAAAACGTCGATAACAAACGAATTACGGCCGGGGTCGATTTGACCCAGACGGTAAACGAAAAACTGCGGTTTAAATTCGCTTATGATTTCCGTAAGTTTACGGACAGCAACGCCGAACGGGCGATAGTTTCGAATTTGATAACCGCCGGCGCCGAGATCAATCCGACCGCCAAACTCGATTTCTCGATCAGGCGGGAGCAGAATCTGGGTGACGAAGACCCGTCATACCCAAATCAGACGATCATCGGAGCAAACTACCAGTTTAGCCAGACCGCGAAGCTATTTTTCACCCAACGGCTCGCTTCCAATCCGATCACGCCGATCTCCGATGTTTCCGGTACCGGATTCGCCTCGTCAAACGCCAGGTATGAGACCGCCGTCGGGGTCGAGTCGAGATTTGGAAAATACACCAGTATGAGCGGCCGCTATCAGCTCGAAAGCGGGATTAACGGCACGGATAGTTTTTCGATCATCGGTCTTCAGAACCGGTTCCCGGTCAGTAATACGCTTTCGCTTGAACTGGGTTACGAACGCGCGTTCCATCTTGCCGGAGAAGGTAGAAGCTATAACAATTTCACCATCGGCGGAAACTGGCTGCCGGACGAGAACTTCCGGACATCGTTCCGTTACGAACTCCGTGACAGAAACGGTTTCGGCCAGTTATTCTCGCTCGGCGCGGCCGGCAAAATCAAACCGGGCTGGACTTCGCTGGGCCGTCTCCAATACGGCGATATTGACTACAACGGGCGCAAGAACCTGGTGATGAACGGCCAGCTGGCGCTGGCGATCCGGCCCCACGACACCGACAAATATGGCGTTTTGCTCAGCTATAAACGCCGCGAATCATTCTTTTCGACCACGAGCGAAGAGACGCCTAACGAAATGCGTTCCGATCTGTTATCGGTAGACGGATTTCACCAGACCACGCGACGGCTCGAACTATACGGCCGTTTTGCCGCAAAATTCACCGCCGACCGCTCACCGGAAATTCCGGCAGCAAGCAATCTTACATACTTAATGCAGGGACGGGCTCAGTACCGCGTCACCCGCTGGATGGATCTCGCGAGCGAGGGAAGATATCTTTATCAGCCATCATCCGGCTCCAAAAACCGTTGGCTCGGGATCGAGGCCGGTTATTGGGCAACCCCCGATTTAAGAATCGGCGCCGGGTATAATTTCAAGCAATCAACCGAAGTTTTTGGCTTCAGCGGCAATCAGGTTTATAATCGAGGTGGATTCTATTTTACGATCTCCACCAAAGTTTCCAGACTGTTTGACCTTTTCGGTACCCCCAAGAAAGGGCTTGAACACGAGCGAAAACGCAAACTGAACAAGGATACGGCGCGAAAAAGAAAATAAGCCGTGATCTTCGATGAGGCTTTACTTAGGGTCCATAATCTCAACCCGCCCCCAAAACGCGGGAGATGTGCGATTCTTCCGTAAGATTAGTCAAACTTCGCAGCAGGATCTATTTGCGGGCCGCGGGCAGGTTGGATTCGTCACTATCGAAGGAGGAATCATTCGATTTCTACGAATACACCCCGTTAAGATTTTTATGAGAACTCCCACTCAATTTTTTGTCGTCACTCTTTTTGCCGTATCGTTTATCGTGCTGTCAGCGCAGGACGGCTTTGCGCAGCTGACGATTACACCCACCACCTGGAATGTCATCGGATTGGACAGCAACGACGTCAGCAGCGGGCCAAACAAGTTCCCGGTCGGGGCTGAGGTCTGTAACCTCGGCGGGACCGCGGTAGAAAATGTGACTGCCACCCTTGTCTGGGATTCTTCAAATATTTATCTGAATCTTGAGAGCGGAAACACGATAAATGTCGGCTCTCTCGCCGGGGGAACCTGCACCGGGGTTTATTTTATAGTGGTGGTCACCCGCGACATCTCCGCCCACGATACCGCCCGCGGCTATCATATTTCGGTCAGCGGGGATGGAACCGGAACCGTCTCGACACCCACGCCGCGCGAGCTCTATGTCGAAAAACTCGTTTCCCAAAGCCGGAATTCGACGACCTCGATTACCGGCCCGACATCCGTGTTTGTCGGCGGAATATACAATTTTACGCTGAATGCGACGACAGCTACCCAGGGCTACGAGCAGCTCGAAGCCTTTCTTCCCTTTCCCTCGGGGATGTTTCAGACCCTTTCGATCGACGTCAACTATTCATCACCTTCCGGCGCCACCAACGACAAATTCTATGCGGACGCCTGCGGCTGGGACAACGATCCGGGCAGCACGGATTACCGGTCCTGTATCGGACCCGAACAGTACGCCGGCGGAAAAGCGGGAGGTACAGTCAGCGTCACCTATACCATCAAGGTAGTCGGCACCGGAACCTCCACCCTGACCGCGCTAATCTATGACTTTTCCGGGAGCAGCTATCACTACAACCAGGATTTAGGGGCTTTTACAATCACCGTTGTGAGTTCGGCCTCGACACCGCCAAGCGTCGGACTGGTAAAAAACTGTACCGTACCGGCAGGCTGCACTACCGGTGCTCAAGCGCCCGGAACGGAATTGACTTACCATATCGATTTTTCGAACACAGGGGGACGCGGCGCGGAAGACCTGATTATCGTCGATCCGGTTCCTGCAAATACAGATTTTAAGCTCGGCTCCGCTTTCGTTAATACGGGGGCGACCGGGCTCACATTCGCTACCGAGTATTCAAATGACTACGACCCCGGCAATCCGTCCGTCGCGACCTGGACCTATGTTCCGGTCAGCGGAGGAGGCGGCGCGGGCGCAGGATTTGACCGGAATGTAAAGGCGGTCAGATGGCGGGTGACCGCGGGAAGCCTTTCTCATAACGGGCCCAACAATACCGGCAGCTTGGGTTTTATCGCGAGAATAAGATAGAACTCATTACCGCTTCAACTTGAAGGAAATGCTTTTTGGCATCGATTTCAGATGACAACCGGAAAAACAAAACGTCTACTTCTTTCCGTGATGGGGCTTATCTGCCGCCCGGCTATTGGTATTCGTTTGCAAATGATCGCAGCGTTTTTGGTGAACGTAAAAAGCGATCAGGTGGCGTGTGACCGCGGGCAATCTGTCTCAAACCGGACCGAACAATGCAGGAGATGTCCGGTTCACCGTCCAAATCAGGTAAAATGCTCACATCAAAAAGCTTACCCCATTTGACCTCCGAGGATTTTGTTCTATAATCCATAATGAATTGTTCGGGGTCAGCAAGCTGACAAGCTAAGATACAACCTCCCTAATTACGAAGCGGATTGAACGAATCGAAATTTCCGCCGATCGCATAAACACTTTAAGCAATGATTTCCACGTTACGTACAGTAACGAATCGCCTTCCCGGGGGGGGATGTGTACGCCAGCAATTGGGTTCATGCCTGAAATTGACTGCCCTTGCAATTGTCTTCATCCTAATTCCGGCTGTGTCGGCCCATACCCAAACTTGTGCCGTACCGGGTAAGGACGGACCCGCAACGCTCAGCGGCGTCATCAACACCTATTACCCTTCGCCGACTACGGCAACGGCATCCGGTACATCGATCCCGGTCGGCGCCGTGACCAATGTCGGAAGCGGCCTCACTCCGATCGCAACGGGCGATTTGCTCCTCATTATCCAGATGCAGGATGCCAATATCAACTCCGCCAATACCAGCAGCTACGGAGCGGGTACGGGAACCGGAAGAGGCTACACCACCGGAAACGCCGGACTCCACGAATACGTCGTCGCCGCAAATTCCGTCGGAACCGGAGGGGGGACGATAACGACCGCCCAGAGCCTTTCGAGGTCCTACCTCAGCGCCGCCGCCACTGCCTCCCGCGGAAGACAGACTTATCAGGTGGTCCGGATACCCCAGTATTCATCGGCCACAATTTCCGGAACGATCAATGCTGCCGCTTGGGATGGAACGTCGGGAGGCATCGTCGCCTTTGATGTTGCGGGCACTCTTGCGATGGGCGGCGGCACGATCAACGCCAGTGGAAGGGGATTTCACGGGGGGTTGGGACGAACGCTGACCGGAGGCGCCGGAAGCAATACCGACTACGTGGGTGTCTCGACGAATAATAACGGAGGCTCCAAAGGCGAGGGCATCGCCGGTACGCCGCGGCATACCTGGGATGGCTTGCTCGGCAGGGACAATACTGTCGCGGGTTATCCGAACGGAAGCTACTATCGCGGCGCCCCCGGAAACGCGGGCGGCGGAGGCAATGACGGAGACCCTTCGGTTAACGACGAAAACTCCGGCGGCGGCGGCGGCGGTAATGGCGGAATTGGCGGCCGCGGCGGAAACTCGTGGAATTCGAACCTGACGATCGGCGGCATCGGGGGGGATGTCATACCTGCAGCAGCTACCCGGATTGCGATGGGCGGAGGCGGAGGCGCCGGAACGACAAATAATGGTGCGGCTGCAACCGCGAGCGGCGGGTTGGGCGGCGGGATCGTTTTGGTCCGGGCCGGGGCGATTTCGGGAACCGGGACGATCACTGCCAACGGCGCCAATGCCCCGAATTCGAATCCCACTTGTTGTGGAGACGGTGCGGGAGGAGGAGGAGCCGGCGGTTCGATTATCATTATCGCCGCGACGCCGGGTGGGTTGACCGGCATCACCACGTCGGCAACCGGAGGAAAGGGCGGAGACACGCTTATTCCGACGGCGCCTCACGGACCGGGCGGCGGAGGCGGAGGCGGTGTAATTTTATCAAATGGATCATTGGGTTCGACAAACGTAAATCCCGGTACAAACGGGCTCACATTCGGCAGCTCCGCATTTAATGCGCTGCCCGGAAATACCGGGATCGTAAATACTTCGATAACGTCCGGTTCGATCCCGGGCGCACCCGCCGGTGCGACCTGTATACCGGTACTGACGGTCACAAAATCGACTTCGACGCCGACGGTTTCAAACGGCCCGACGGGAACCACCGCAACTTACGCAATTACCGTGGCCAATGCCGCGGGAAAGGCAGCCGCAACTCAACTAAATATTTCGGACACCCTGCCTCAACCGGTCGCTAACGGGTTTGCGTTCGCGAGCACCACCTCGGTAGTTCTCAACGGCGGATCAACACGCCCATCCACGACAAACCCGGTTGTCGGTGCAATCTCGCCCCAGTGGAC
>JBFGKW010000075.1:0-13337 GCA_041576495.1 Aridibacter sp.
ACGAACCCGCCAAAAATAGGTTCCGGGTGCAAGCCGGTTGATCGCGACCTGGGTGCTATTGATCGATTCCTTTTCGGCAACCATTTTACCGGCAACGAAAAACGGAGACTGCGCCAATTGAAGCGAATAGGTGGCATCCGGATGATCGTCACGTTCCTGCCAGCCAAATGTCACATTCGTGCCCGTCCCGGAAGAATATAACTGCTTCGAAGGAGTCGGCTCTTGCTGTTTTGGTGCCCGAAGGAGTTTTTCTTTTGAGTAAGTCTTGTCACTGCCGATCGAAACATACTCATTTTCATTTACGACGACCTTTTCATCACCGATCTTGCTTTCCAAACCGCCGCGATTAATCCGGATTTCACCTTTATTGGTGGATTCGTTGATATTAAAACTCGCCTCTGACTGCGAAAGCATCCTGTTTTCGGTTTCCTTTATTTCAACTACATTATTGGAACTTTCACCTTGATTCTCGGTTCGCAGTTTTATCTGGCCGTCGTCGAGCTTAACCCTGACACTGGTTCCTCCAAGAATCGACGTGCTATCGCTGATAACCACCGTACTGTTAGGCCGGACCGATAAAGTAGAGCCGTCAATCATCCGAATTTGGGCGCGTCCGTCAGCCTGCGTCTGAACAGTGTCGCCGGCCTGCACGTAGGTAGCCTTGGTCACACGTTCGGTGGCCCGCGTCGTAACCCGAATAATCCGCACATTGCCCTCAAACGAAACGATGCTCGCCGAGTCCTTGGGTGCCTTTGTATCTTCCGGCGCGGTTATAACCCAATCGTTCTGCCATAGCCACCAAACACCTCCGATCAATAGCAATACTGACACAATAATCGCAACAATGGCGTAGATGGTGCTCTTCCGAATGCTCCACCAATCGACATAGTATCTGCGAAGATTGTTATCCATTGTACGGTAATTTACGGGGCAGGAACTTCAGGACCGGGGCCTCCTGATATTATCGCGAATCCCATTTTTAAGATACGCAATTTAGTTGCCGTCTGAATCTGGATCCAAGGACCTAAACAACTTCGATTCTTCTGTTGCACCGGACGGGTGCAACACTAACGACAAAATGATCGACAGAAAAATAGCACCAGCTGCGACTCCAAGGGAAATGTTTATAAACTCCTGCTTATATTCACCGGAAAGAAATCGGTGCGTGAAATCCAAAAAGGCCGAGTGGGTGTCATCCCCCACTACCATTATTACGCCTTCAGCTAAAAGTGGCAAGAGCATTTTAACGCCAATAAAGCTCAAGACAAAAGCCAGTCCGTATTTTAAGCAGTGAAAGCGGTCAGCCATATCCGAAAGCAGAAAGTAAATTGTTCGTAACCCAAGTATCGCAAAGATGTTGGAGGTGCAAACGATAAACCGATCGGTCGTTATCCCAATGATCGCCGGAATCGAATCAACCGCAAAGACCGAATCTGCTACGTTTATTACGATAAGGACGAAAAGTAGCAGCGTTCCGGTTCGAAAAGATCCAGTGCCAGAACTGATATTCAACAACCATAAACAATAAAGATACAGGCAAGTTGACGAAAATGTAATCGGCTTTGCGATTTTTTTAAGAAAAATCCCGTACCGTTCAAAGCTTTTACTTTTAAGCGGTTGATTGATAAAATTGCGGTTTGCACAAAAGCTGGCAATTTGATGATTTAACGGTTGATTAATTAAGAAGCAGGTGTTTAAGCGATGTTAAAGTTCTTCAAAAAAATGGAGCGAACGAGAAATTTCATTATCTTGATCTTCGCGTTTGTATTGGTTGGCAGTTTGGTTTTTTTCTACGCGCCTACCCAGGGTGTCCAGGAAAACCTTGCACGGAGCGGTGAACTGGCAGCCCAGGTCGGTTATGAACGAATAACGGTCGGGGACGTGGTTACGCTTCAGGAACGACTGCGACAAACCCAGCCACAGTTCATTCCCACGAACTATCTGATCGATAATATGATTCAGGAAAAATTGATCCGAATCGAGGCCGAAAGGCTCGGCCTGACCGCATCCGATATCGAAATTGCCGAGCAAATTCGTGAAGCCTTCAAGTCCCCCGACGGACAGCCGTTTGATCAGAACCGTTATGAACAGAACGCGATCCGCCAGGCGGGCAGCGTCAATGCTTTTGAGGAGAGTATCCGCGATCAGATCAGCCGGCAAAAACTTATCGCATATGTGACATCGGGCGTTTTGGTTTCGGAAGAAGAAGTTCTCGATGACTATAAACGGAGAAATACAAAATTTGATCTCACCTACGTACCGGTAAATACCGCTGACCTTACGGAAAATATCAATCCGGATGATAAAGAACTCCGGGATTATTTCGAGAAAAACAAAAAGAGTTATTACATCAACACTCCTCAAAAAAAGATCAGGTATATTTATCTTGAAACGGCAAAAATCGGCGAAACCCTCAAATTCACTGATGAAGAGCTTAAGGCGGTCTATGACAAACTGCCTGAAGAAAGAAAACAGGCGGGTGTCAAAGTGCAGGAGATTGTGTTGCGCGCAGACAAGCCGGATGCCGATGCCCAGGTCCTTCAAAAAGCAAACGAAATTATTGAAAATCTGAAAAAAGGTGCGGCCACGGTCTCAGAAGAAAAGTTTTCCAATACGGCACGAGGCGAGTCGGAGAAACCGTCAACGGCGATCAACGGAGGTATGGTCGCTGGATTGGTGCGGGAAAACAAAAACAACCCGACGGACCCTTACCAGCGTATTCTTAACATGAAGGAAGGGGAGATCACGGAACCGCTGAAGTTTGGAAGTAATTACTATATTCTTCGTCGCGGGCCGTCGGTGCCAAAATCATTCGAAAATGCGAAAAAGGAAATCGAGATCAGCCGAAGAAACAGCAAGGCATATGAAGCAAATGCGGCTCTGGCGGGGAAAGTTTCCGAGCGTTTGAAAAAGGAAAAAGACCTCGAGAAAGTCGCTTCGGAATTCGCTTCGCAGGCAAATATGAAAGTCAGCGAAATGATAAGGGAAACCGAGTATGTCAAACCGGGAGATGAAATTGAGAAAATCGGTATTTCACAGGATTTTGAGCAAGGAATCGCGGGACTCAACAAGGTAAATGAGGTTGGCGATAAGATTCCGGTAGCCGGCGGATTTGCAATTCCGCTTCTGGTCGATAAGAAAGACCCGCGAGACGCGCGGTTTGAAGAAGTCAGGAGCCAGGTGGTCGAGGCTGTCAAAGCGAAGCAGGCGAGAGAGCAGGTCGAAACAATTGCGAAAAAGATTGCCGCAGGGGCGGATACGGTTGCTTCGTTAAGTTCGGCCGCCCAGGCGGTAAAACTTTCGTCGCGGAATGCGAAGGATTTCATTCTAGGTTCGCCGCTCGGGGAGGGTCCGAGTGCAACAACGTCGGAAGCGCTCGAAGATGCGATTTACGCTTTACGAACGGGTGAAGTAACGAAAACGCCGATTAAAGCCGGTGACAACTGGTTTATTGTCGGCGTAAATGATCGGGAAGAGGCGAACATGGAAAATTTTGCCGGAGAGCGTGAACAGCTCATCGCCACCAAGCTTAATGAAAAGCGTGGCAGGGTTTTCGCGGACTACATCGCTGCCGTGAAACAAAGGATGGAAGCAAACGACGAAATCAAAATCTATCAGAGTGCGGTGGCAAAAATCGATGAGGCCAACCGTCAGAATCAACCTCAGAATCCGCAACTCCCGGACGGGGGACAATTACCGCCTGAGCTCTTGCGCCAAATTCAGGAGCAGCAAGAGCAACAGGGTAATTAGACAGGGGTACGCGCTGAATAATCGAATGAAAAGGGCCGCCAATTTTAGCGGCCCTTTTCATTAACGGCCCAGTTCGGTGACGAATCACGAATTGCCGTCAGGTTTATTCAGATGGCTGTGACGCCGGCTGTAAACGAAATAAATAATGACCCCGAGTGCCATCCATCCCAACAAGCGAAGCCAGGTATCAAGCGGCAACGCATACATCAGGTACAAACTCGTAACCACTGAAAGAAGCGGGATAAACGGCGAAAACGGAACTTTGAACCCGCGTTTCGGATCGGGTTGATTGTGTCTTAACACAATAACGCCAATCGCCACGATGACAAAAGCAAAAAGGGTTCCGATACTGACGAGTTCTCCGAGTACTCCGATATTTACAAACCCGGCGATCAGGGCGACTATTCCGCCAGTGATTAAGGTCGTTATATACGGAATCCGGAATTTCGGATGAATCGTCGCCGCCCATTCCGGAAGCAAACCATCTTTGGCCATCGAGTAAAAAACGCGCGGCTGCCCCATCAGCATCACGACCATCGTCGAACTTAAACCCAGTACGGCCCCAATCTTGATTATCAACGGAAATGCTGTGAAAATGCTGCCGATCGCCGTTCCTTCAGCCATTTTGCGTGCCTCGTCGATCGCGACTGCCAGCGGGGCCGGGACCTTGAGCTGCGTGTATGAAACCAGTCCGATCATCACAAATGACACCAACACTTAAAGTAGTGTGCAAATTAGCAACGACCCAATAATCCCCCTGGGCATATTTTTTTGCGGTTCTATTGTCTCTTGAGCGGCTGTTGATACCGCGTCAAAACCGATATATGCAAAGAAGATGACCGCCGCTCCGGTAATCACCCCGGAAAAACCGAATTCTCCGAATGTGCCTGTCGAAGGGGGAATAAACGGGCTGAAATTGGCCATATTAAAATAGCTGATTCCAGCCGCGATAAAGAGAATGACGACTGACACCTTGATGATTACGATCACGGTATTGAAGTTGGCCGATTCTTTAATCCCCTTTACCAAAAGCAATGTGATCACGACCGCAATCATAAATGCCGGAAGGTTGAATACCGACGTGACCTCGCTCCCGTCGGCCATTTGTATGACTGTTCCGGGCGCTGCGCTCAGCACAGCGGGAAAAGGGATTCCTAAATCACAAACAGGCTGACCACATACCCCGACCAGCCCACGGCGACCGTAGCTGCGCCAAAGGCGTATTCCAAAATCAGATCCCAACCTATTATCCAGGTGATGAATTCACCGAGCGTCGCATAACCATAAGTGTATGCAGATCCGGCAATCGGTACGGTCGAGGCAACCTCCGAATAACAAAGCGCCGCAAGCAAGCTTACGACGCCGGCGATAACCATCGAAATGACCACGGCAGGACCCGCGTGTTTGGAGGCTGCCTATCCCGTTAAAACGAAAATTCCCGTACCCACAATCGCGCCGACACCCAGTGCGATCAAACTCCAGGCACCCAACGTTCGCTTCAGAGTATGACTTCCCCGTTCCTCAGATTCAGCAATAATCGTATCTATCGGTTTGGTTCTAAACAGTGACATTCACGACTCCTGCTATAGATTTTTGGATTTAATTCCTGATTAAAGTGATGTCTCGCATAATAGTCGATTTATTCCAAGTAAAAAAGGCTTTTCTTTTTGAAAAGCCTTTTCCAATACTAAAGAAACAACATCAATGCCTAAGCATTTTTGATCGCATCCAGATATTTGGTCAGTTCTTCCTTCACCTTTGGAAACAGGAAGAACAATCCAACCATATTAGGAAAGACCATCGCAAAAATCATCGCGTCTGAAAAATCGATCACCGAACCCAGCGAGGCAGCCGCGCCGATCACGATAAAGACCAGGAACAGGACTTTATAAGAAATATCCGCGGCGTTTGAACGCCCGAATAAATACTTCCATGCCTGTAGTCCGTAATACGACCAGGAAATCATCGTTGAGAATGCAAATAGAACGATTGCAAAAGTCAAAATGTACCTGAATCCCGGCAGCACCGAATCATATGCCATCGACGTCAAATCAACACCGCCGACACGGGTGCCGTTTATCAAAACTTCCTTATTGACGACATCTCCGTAAGCAAACAGATCATTTCCATTGAACATAACGATTACCAGAGCGGTCATGGTACAGATCACAACGGTATCGATAAACGGTTCGAGCAGTGCCACGATTCCCTCGCTGGCCGGATACTTTGTGTTAACGGCCGAGTGCGCGATCGAAGCCGAACCGGCACCTGCCTCGTTCGAAAACGCCGCGCGCTGGAACCCGGTCAAAAGAACTCCGATCAATCCCCCCAGTCCGGCCGCAGGCGTAAACGCGCCCGAAATAATTTGACCGACCGCATTAGGTAAAAACGAGATGTTAAAGAATATAATAATCAGTGACGCGATTATGTAAATTCCAGCCATAAACGGAACGATTTTCTCCGTCACCCGCGCAATTCGTTTAATACCGCCGATAATTACTATCCCGACAAAGACGGCCATTATGATACCGATTATCGTTTTGATGGCGCCGCCGCCGAGCCCGGTCATCGTGGTAATCTGGACGGTGGCCTGATTTGCCTGAAAGGCGTTACCGCCTCCAAATGAGCCGCCGATACACATGACCGCGAAGATCACGGCCATTACTTTACCGATTGTGCCGTAACCCAACTCCTTAAATCCGCGTGAGAGGTAATACATCGGACCGCCGTATACCGTGCCGTTGGCATCAATATCGCGATATTTAACCCCTAACGTACATTCGACAAATTTGCTGGACATCCCAAGGAGGCCGCAAAGTATCATCCAAAACGTAGCGCCCGGACCTCCGACGGTGATCGCTACCGCAACACCCGCGATATTTCCGAGTCCGACCGTGCCGGATACGGCAGTTGCGAGAGCCTGGAAATGGCTGACTTCACCGGAAACCCCTTCGATTCTGATGGTGTCGACAATATCACCCTCAACGACGCTAACCGTTTCCGTTTCGACCGGATCGCCGCCCAACTCGATTGCGTCATACTTACCGCGTACTACTCTCAGAGCCAGCGGAAAACGCCGGATATTCACAAAGCCAAAGGCGAAGGTAAAAAACGCAGCGCCCAATACGAGTACGACCAAAACCAGCGGAATTGCCGGGTCTTTCCATATCGGATAAAAAATCAGCCATGTCCACCAATCAGATACGGGCCTAAAGGCTTCATCAATTCTTTGATCCAAACCCACCGCTTTCGCCGCTTTCTTTGCTTCATCGGCCTGATCTTGAGCAAAGGTAATCGCAGGTAAGATTAAACCGGTAAAAATGGTAAGTGCGTATCCGAATACTCTTCGATTCATAATTCACCTCGTCCTGAATTGTGTACAGATTGATATGGTATTTAATTGGCAGCCGGACAACGTACGCCGTTTATAATTGAATTGCTTTCACGGGATAGTTTGAAGTCAAGCGAAAAGAACCATTGAGAGGAATTATACTCATTTCGTCCGGCATGTCGAGCGTTTATGAATCTTATAGTTCTGCTAAAATTGGTACAGCGGATTATCCATTACGAAGCATTTTTCCAAAATTTATTATGAAAATAAACCAAAACGAGATCCATCTTGGCGATATGCCCGCCGAAGATTTTCGGCGTTCCGGACACCGGTTGATTGACTGGATCGCCGATTATTTTGAGCGGATGGAATCGTTACCGGTTCTTTCGCAGATTGAGCCAAATTCGCTAAAAGTCAGCTTACCCGCCGCAGCCCCGGATAGAGGCGAGGATTTTGAACGGATCGCTTCGGATATCGAGGATTTGATTTTGCCGGCAGTCACCCACTGGAACCATCCGAATTTTCACGGACTCTTTTCCACATCGACAAGTTCGGTGGGGGTTTTAGCAGAAATGCTGGCCGCCGCCTTTGATCAAAAGGCGATGCTCTGGCGGACGTCTCCGGCATCGACCGAGCTGGAGGAAGTCGTACTCAACTGGCTTCGCAAAATGATGAGTTTGCCTGATGAGTTTAAGGGAATAATTTATGATACGGCCTCAGTTTCCACTATGCACGCCATCGCTGCCGCAAGAGAAAGACTCGGCCTTCGGATTCGCGAAGAGGGAATGAGCGGGCGTGATAATTTACCGCTTTTGCGCATTTATTGTTCCGAACAGACTCACAGCTCAATCGATAAGGGGGCTATCGCGCTTGGACTCGGTAAGCGTTCGATCTCAAAAATCAAAACCGACGATGCCTTCCGAATCCGGCCCGATGAACTGGAACGAGCGATAAAAGCCGACATCGCCAAAGGATTCCGGCCCTTTTGTATCGTCGCGACGATTGGTACGACGTCCACCTCGAGTGTAGATGATATCAAAAGCGTCGCTTCGATTTCGAAGAAATTCGGCCTTTGGCTTCACGTCGATATGGCATACGCCGGCTCGGCAATGATCCTGCCAGAACTTCAGCATCATTTAGAAGGAATCGGGGATGCGGACTCGATCGTGACAAATCCACACAAGTGGCTGTTTACGCCTTTTGACCTGTCGGTTCTTTATATCAAGGATACCGATCTGCTCAAGCAAACCTTTTCGCTGGTGGCTGAATATTTGAAAGTTGCCGAGGATGTGACAAACCAAATGGATTACGGAATTCAGCTTGGCCGGCGCTTTCGATCCTTAAAACTTTGGTTTGTATTGCGTTATTTTGGTGTCGAAGGGCTGCAGGCGCGAATCCGCGAACACATCCGGCTGGCGCGTTTATTCGCTTCGTGGGTAGATGAAAGCGACGACTTTGAACTGAAGGCTGATGTTCCGTTCGCGCTCGTTTGTTTCCGTGCCCGTTCCGGTCGTGCCGAAAGCCTTGACAAGTTGAACGAGAAAATTATGACCGACATCAATACTTCCGGCGAAGCCTATCTTTCGCATACCAGGCTGAACGATGAATTTGTGCTCAGGCTATCGGTCGGTAGCATCAGGGTCGAAGAACGGCACTTGCGAAAGGTTTGGGATTTATTGAACAAAACGCTTTCGGTCGAAATGAGCAGGGGTAATTAGAATCGGGAATCGAATCGGGCTGTTATCAACGTCGCGCCAGTTTTTCCAGGAATTCATCCGCGTGTGCGGTTCCGCGCTTCCTGGCGCGATTGTACGTATGTCGCTAAAAATGGTTGAATATCGACTTAGACAAAATAAATTGGGGTTTGAAGAATTCATATGTTCGTTCATATTGTCGTCTGGAAATACAAAGCCGGAACAACTGAGGAAGAACGTAAGCAACACGTCGCAAAACTGAAGGCATTGCCGGCGGTAATTTCAGGTATCGAGGGTTTTTATGTCGATCGGGATGTTATTAAGCTGGATCGTTCTTATGATACCGGCCTCGCATCATTTTTTAGAGATCGTGACGCGCTCGATGCATACACTGCCCATCCCCTTCATCAGGAAGTCGCCTTGCTGGGGAAAAACATCGCGGAACATGTCGCATCAGTAGATTTTGTCAGCGGTTGACGTCCTGCTTCAACGCGTCGTTAATGCAACTTAGAACAGAGGGTCAGGCCGGCCGGCAAAGCTGATATGAAACTGCTGAATTTCGAAAATATACGAACCAAGATAATTATCGGGCTCGTCTTAATTGCGGTGCTGTCTCAACTTCCGTTTGTAATTAACCGTTGGCAGACTGCCCGGCTCTACTCGAAGATCAGAGACTTGAGCAAAAATCCGCACGTCACCAAACCAACCCAATATAATGATTATAAAGGCGTCATTCACGCTCATTCGTTTCTGGGCGGGCACAGTACAGGCAGCTTCGATGAGATGATTGCTGCTTCGGGGGCGAACGGGCTCGATTTCGTCGTAGTGACCGAACATACCAACCATTTGTTTGACACCTCCGCAATGACGCTGCGGGATTTCCATAGCAATACCTTATATATCGGAGGAAATGAGATCAGCGTAAATGACGGCAACAGGTTCCTCGTTTTAGACGGCTTTCCGGAACTCGCGAAACTCGAAAGGCTGAACACGCCGGAGTTTCTGCGCGAGGTACATAACCGCAATCGAATCGCATTCGTTACCTACCCTGAGAGATTCAAAGGCTGGGAAACTGAAGTCGACGGATCGGAAGTATTTAGCCTTTACACCAACGCCAAGAGTATGAACAAGGTGATGTTTGCTCTTGATATGATTTGGTCTTTTCGTGCTTTTCCCGATCTGACGATGGCAAAATACTTCCGGCGTCCCGATTCGGTCCTCAAAGAATATGACCGGGTTACGAAATCCAAGAGGCTAACGCTTTTTGCGGGTTCAGATGCACATTCAAATCTTGGACTTCATCTAGGCGATGATTCGAACAACAAATTCTTCAATCTTAAAGTGGACCGTTATCAGACAATATTCCGCCTGGTCAGAACACACGTCCTGATACCCCGTGCGGCGAAACTTCAAAAGGATAATTTACTACGGGCGCTGAAAGCGGGTAATAGTTATATCGGTCTAGATATACTTGGTGATTCCAGCGGCTTTATGTTTTCCGCATTTAAGGACGGCGAAGTGCACATAATGGGGGATGAGCTTATATTTGAAGACGCAGTTGATCTGTCAGCGCAAGCTCCGAAGACGGGCAGATTCGTTATTTTCCTGGATGGAGAAAAGGTGTTTGAATCGGGGCAGACCACACAAATCCGCTACACTGCAAGAAGGAAGGGTGCCTACCGCGTGGAGGTTTATCAGGATATTTTGGGAAGTCCGTTTGAGAGCATGCCGTGGATCATTTCCAACCCCATCTATTTAAGGTAGATTGTAGGCGGTTCCGTGAGCGGGTCGTTTTTGGTTAGCCAACGAATTAAATATTTTGAACATCATATTTTGGCGATAAAAAATTTGAGAGTTTGAATATAATTTCAATTAATTTAATGAATAGTAAAATAAAAGTGTCTCGAGTACTGGTAAGCGGTTTGACTTTGTTTCTGTTATCGACGTCATTGCTCGCCCAACAGGTTCAGCGTGCCTCGTTCGACGTCAAGCATTACGTAATGGATGTGACGCTTGAACCTGAATTGAACAAGCTTTCAGCGGTTGTGGACGTAGAATTTGTGCCCGGGGAAGAAACACGGGTCGTCACCTTTGAGCTGAACGGTTCTCTAAAAATCGAGTCCATCACACTGGTTAGCAAGACGATGCCTGCCGAGGTGACGCCGGCGATTGCGCCGACAACTTCATCCTTGAAAAAAAACGCGCCGGCATCTGCCGGGCTGCCGGCCGATAACATTACCTTTGTCCAGGATCGGGTCGGGGTGAGCGATTTAGGTCCGAGTGTTCGGGTAGACCTCGGCGCGAACGCCGCAAAAGGTACCAGATTCGTGCTCAGATTCAAGTACAGCGGTATTCTGGTTACGCCGGAAGGCGGTCCGCTGCTTACGAAGCGACTCGCTTTTATAGGCCCCAACGATGGATATTTGATGTATGCTGCGCGATGGTTTCCGTTTCACAATTACGCTGCGGACAAAGCTACATCGGACATCACTATTTCCATTCCAAGCACGTTTCAGGTAGTGGCCCACAGTGACATACCGGCCCTTAGGGCGGGCGGCAAAATTCGTTTTGTTCGAAACAAGGAAGGCCTCGTCGGCAATATCACCTATGGCCGTTATGCAGCCAGAACACTTCGTTACGGAACATACGAGTTGCAGTTTTTTACCAAAGCCGGTAACGAAAAACTGGTTGCTGAATACGGCGCTACCCTGGGAAAAGCCCTTGAATACTACACAAAAGCCTACGGTGCTCCTCAAATGGGTTCGAAGTTGATCGTCACCCAGATCGACGACGACAGTCTTGAGTATTATTCACAGGAGGGCATGCTCTTTTTGGCTAACCATTTGTTTGACGGTTCGCGGGAAGTCATCCACGAACGTCTCCAGCGGGAAGCGGCAATGCAATGGTGGGGCCTTACCGTCGGGCTTAAATCGTTTGACGACGCATGGCTTTCGCAGGGTCTTTCCGAGTTCAGCGCTTTTTCGCTGCGTGAGAGCGAATTGAACGGTGCCCAGCTTGACAGTTTGAGACGCGAACTCTTGGAGAAATCGCTGACTTTTGAACAAACCGCATCGCTGATCCGTACTCCGTCCGCCCTGGATGACCAATCGGTGGCTTATCAGTACATAATGTATTCAAAAGGGGCATTTATCTTTAAACTACTTCGCGACACTCTCGGAGAACAAAAATTTGACCAGCTGCTGCGAACTTTTTTGCAGCAAAATCGTGGAAAAAATGTTTCGATTGATGATTTTGAAAAAGCAGCCAGCAAAACGGCAGGCAAGAACATGCGTTACTTTTTCGCCCGTTGGGTTGAAGGTACCGGGGTACCGGAGTTTGATGTTGATTACCTAATATTGAGAACCCGCGAAGGGAAATTCGTGACCCGAGGCACGGTCAAACAGAACTACGATAATCTGCAGCTTCCGGTCGAAGTTCAGCTGAGGGCGGAAGGACAGGGGCGCGTTGCCGCAGAAGAATTATTTATCGAAGATTCAAGCGCAGATTTTAATATCGAATCGATCGGTAAACCGATTGAAGTCGTGGTCGATCCGGGTTATAAAATTCTGCGAATTTCAGATGATCTAAGGGTTTCCTCAATCGCCCGGCGCGGAATCGAGCAATTTAAGGAAGGCAATTACGTTGAAGCGCAGCAGCAGTTTGAAGCCGCCCTCAAATTGGATCGCTCAAACGCCTGGATCTACTACCATTTAGGATTGTTGTTTCTTGAGCAAAGAAATTATGATCTGGCAATTGATAATTTCAAGGCTACGCGAAATCTTGGTAAGAACGGCAACGCGAGGCCAACCTGGCTTTATGTCTGGGCTGAGATCAAGATGGGAAATGCCTATGATGCGAAGGGAGACAGAACCCGTGCCGTCGCGGCCTATAAACGGGCAGAGGAGTCGGGTGATACATATGATAACGCTCAAACCGCCGTCGAACAGTATCTGGCCAACCCTTATGATCCGAAAACCAAACAGACAACGGCTATAAAATAAGTACACATCATCGAATTGAGCGATTGCAAACAAGGCGGGACCCTCGCTTTGACGGTCGTCCGGATTTCACAACCCTTTTGTTAGTTATCCGCAGCCGCATCATTAAGCATCGTTTCGGCTTCTGAGAGTCCCCGGTCAAATCCGGATTGCAGATCCGTTATTCTCGGTTCGATAAACCTGTCCGGTGTGACTCCCACTTTTTCATAAACCTTTCCCTTAGACGATATAAATCCAATGTCGCTAATATGGAGTTCGCTGCCATCCTTGAGGCGGTGTTTTCTGGATATTCCCAGAAGGCAACCGCAGGTTCGTTCACCGATGATTTTCGCACGTCCCAATTCTTGAAGGCTGCTGGAAAACAGTTCCGAACCGCTTGCCGAGAATTTACTGGTTAAGATAACGACCGGCCCGGAATAAATCTGCCCGCCTTTTTTTCCGGCTGAAAATTTCCTCAGCGATTGCCTCGAACCGCCGTCCCGCTTCATGAATTTTCCCAATCCGTGCTTCCTGTCAAGAAAAAATCCGGCCATCAGCAACACTTCGTTTATGCTGCCTCCACCG
>JBFGKW010000076.1:0-13166 GCA_041576495.1 Aridibacter sp.
GAAACGACTACCGAAGTGACCGCCGAAACCAAACCGGCGGAAACGGCGCCGAAAATCGTTACTCCGGCTTCACCAGATACGGCAGTTGAAACAACACAGGGTGACGCAGACGAAGCGGACGCCGGACCATTTCCGACTTTGACGAGCGAAGCGACGACCGAAACCGAGACGACGACCGGCACCAGCGAAACCGCGGGGGAAGCTGCAGCGTCGGGCGCGCCCGCAGCTGCTACTGAAACGGTTCAGCCGGTTGAAGCAAAACCCGAAGTCGAACAACCGCCGGAAGAGATTTCCTATCATGCGGTTGAAAAGGAAGGCGAAATCACCGCCATCTGGGAGATGCAGGGTCAAAAACATATCCGCACGATAGACCCGCGTTCGACCGAAGGGCAAAAGATTTTTAGCTTATTTACGTCGGAGATTCACGAAACCGACAGTCCCCCGATTGCCAGTGAAGCGACGAGTTAATCACCAAGTTCTGAAAAATTGCCGGTGCCTAAACCGCGCCGGTTTTTTTTGTGCCTAAAGGTCTTCGCGGCTGGTTCCGTCGATCTCCAAAACCAGGTCAGCCCCGTACGCCATGGCCGGAGTTTGAAATCCCGTTTCGAATTCACCGCCAAGCATTTTCTCGGCAATTTTCAGCGCCGTCAACATCGTGAATTTATATCCCTCGGGCCCTTGTAGTCGTGATTCTACCGAATTCCCCGAATCATCCGAGGCTTTTCCCCAAAGGTAGGTCTTCCCTTTTTCTCTTTCCTCTCTATTGGGTCCGCCTTTCGGAATTTGTTTCTGCAGATAATTCTGAACCGGTTTCAACGACAGCAGCCAACCGATATAGCGGCTCATCTTCAGCATTTTGAGATTTTTTTCGGGCACGACCGTGTAAACCCTGATATTGGGTATCCCGGTCGAATAAAAGGCGGTTGAAACATCGCCCCACGGTATCGTTACAGCCTGCTTCCGGACTTCGCCGAAATCGATTTCCATAGTTTTCCAGGCCGCCGGAACACCGATTATTTGTCCGTCCTTTCGCACCGCGCCGCCTTTGCCGACATTCATCGTCATAGTCGTTTGGGTCCCGTGAGAGATCCGGCCGAGGCCGTAAAACGCCAGCGTCAGATCGGTCGCCGAAGGCAGCCTGTCTTTCAGATGCCGCGCCAGGCAGTCAGACGGAACGACGTCAAAGCCGACCCCGGGCATAACCATTATTCCCGCTTCCCGCGCCTTGTCATCGAGTGCCGCCATCGCCTCAAACACCGCTATTTCACCGGTGATATCGAGGTAATGGGTCCCGGTCCGCAGGCATCCATCGATCATCTGTTTTGAGGTGAGGGAAAACGGCCCGGCGCAATGAATGACAAAATCCACTTCATTCAAGGTGTACTCGAGCGATTTGGCGTCCTCAAGCGAGAATGTCCGGCAAATAAAGCCGAGTTCTTTGGCCAGCGGCTCGACTTTATCCCTGCTCCGCCCGCTCAAAATCGGATTCAGGCCGCGGCGCGACGCCTCCCGCGCGATGAGTTCGCCGGTGTAACCATTAGCACCGTAGATCAGAAAGTTTTTCATATCTATTTTGGAAACGATGGTTTAATCAGACACGCTCACGGAGAAGCGATTCGAAAATCAACTATCGAGAATCACCTTTACGCGCCCGATCCGGCCGTCGACGAGCCTCACTTTTATCCCGTGCGGATGAAAACTCGATTTGGTCAGCAGGTCCTTAACGATCCCTTCGGTTTGTCTGCCCGTGCCCTGATCCTGTTTGAGTACGATTCCCACCTTCAAACCGGGATGAATATTTTTTCGTTCTGGATTGCCCATCAGATTCTTTGCCTAAAATAATTTCCCGTTCTTTTTTTGTTCGGTTTCAAGTCTGCTTAAAAACTCGGCCCGGTCAATTTCCTTCGCGCCCATCACTCTCATATGCGGGGTCATAACCTGGATATCGATCCAATCGGATCCGCGTGATTTAAGATGTTCGATCAAAAATAGCAGGGCCAGCTTGGAAGCGTTCGGCTTTTCAAAAAACATACTTTCGCCGCAGAAAACCCCTCCGGCATCCACGCCATAAAGCCCTCCGACAACCTCGCCGTCATCATCCCAAACCTCAACGCTGTGGGCGCTTCCCTTTTTATGCAGTGCAAAATAGGTATCGATAAACTCGGCCGTTATCCATGTCCCGCTTTCTGAATTCCGTTTCGTACTCGCACACTTCCTGATCACGGTTTCAAAGTCCCGGTCGATAGTCATATTGTATGCCGATGTTCGCTGAGCCTTGGCCAGGCTCTTCGGAATGTGCAGGTCCCCGAATTCGAGGATCGCGCGTTTCGCCGGACAAAACCAGGGCAGCGGCATCCCGTCAATATGCCAGGGGAAGATTCCCTTTCTGTATGCCTCCTGAAGTTTCTCAACCGTCAGATCGCCGCCAAACCCTATGATATCGGTGGCGTGGTAGTAAAAATCTCCGAAAACAACCCACTCGGCAAATTCGTGTTCGTTCGGATCTGGAAAGGAATTCGAGGCCATAACCTATTCTAACCCCTCGAAGCGCCAAGAGCACTACAATTAATATTTTATTTCGGAACCCGCGACGGCTTCAATATCCCGGTCAGGATTCTGGATTCGCCACACAAAACGGAAGAACGGTTGCCGTCCGTCCGCAGATTGCTGAAAGAGCGAAAAACCGATCGCTGCCACGACAAACCTAGACCTTCATCAATTTCCATCTGCCGCGCTTAAACAAAATGGCGGAAACGACGGCCAGCATCGAAAATGCGATCGTGATCGCCCAAAACACGCCGTGTGCCCCGAGACCGAAATAATACGCGAGCACGTAAGCCAGCGGAATCTCGAATAACCAGAAAATGAAGAGATTAAGATAAGTCGGTGTCCAGGTGTCACCCGCGCCGTTAAAGGAGGTTTCGAGGACCATTCCGACCGCGTAAAACAGAAACCCATAAGCAATAATCCTCAGCGCATCCGTGGCGTATGCCAACACGACGGGCTCGCTAGTAAAAACAGATGCGATCGGACCGGCAAAAACCGCAAAGATGATACCGATCGCCGACTGACAGACCGCGTTATAAAATGCCGAACTCCAAACGCTTTTTTCGGCACGATCCGGTTGCCCCGCCCCGAGATTCTGACCGACCAGCGTTGCAGCCGCATTGGCCAGTCCGACTGCCGGCAGGAGCCCGAAAATGACTACCCGGATGGCAATTGTATAACCCGCAACAGCCTGGCTGCCGAATCCGGCGACGACCCTCATCAAACCGATCCAACTCGCCGTTCCGATCGTAAACTGCAGAACGGCTACCCAAGACAAACTGTACAACCTTCTTAGCCGTTTGGTATCGATGCTCCAGTGGGTGCGGCGTATAGAAAAGCGCTTTTCGCTGAAAAAGAGTTTGTAACAGGCGTATATGACGCCGGTGCCCCTTCCGATCAGCGTCGCCACGGCCGCTCCGGTTACGCCGAGTTCCGGGAAGAACCCGATGCCAAAAATGAAAAGCGGGTCAAGAATGCAATTAAGGATATTTGCGATCCACAAAACGCGCATCGCGATCGCCGCATCCCCGGCTCCGCGGAAAATGGCATTCAGCAAAAATAGAAATACGACCACGAAATTGCCGCCGATCATCAGCCGGGTAAAAAGCGTTCCGTCGCGGACAACCTGCGGTTCGGCGCCGAGCGCTGCCAAAAAGTCCGCGGCGAATACTATTCCGATAATCGCCATCGCGATCGAGACGGCCATTCCCAGGTATATCGCGTGTGTTGCAGACTTTGCGGCTCCTTCGGGATCTTTTTCCCCGATCCGCCGCGAGACAGTTGCAGTTGCCCCGACCGAAACGCCCATTGCGACGGCGTATATCAGAAACATCATGGTTTCCGTGATTCCGACTATGGCAACCGCGTCTGCGCCCAAGGAGGCTACAAAAAATACGTCAACCACCGCAAACACGCTTTCCATGATCATCTCCAGAATCATCGGAACGGCGAGCAGGAAAATGGCCAGACGCAGCGAGCCTTTTGTAAAATCGCGATCGGAACCGCGGATGGCTTCTTTTAGTATGGAAATGAATGAATTGTCGTACGCCGTTAGCGTCGAGCTGTCTGCGTCATTCGACATATGAAAACCTTATGACAAAAAGAAAATACACGGGGTGTGCGGAGACCGTCCGTTTCCGGTAATTCGAGAAACGTGAAAACGAACCTTAAGGTTGCGGATATTTAGCGGACAGCGGTTTTCATAACGTATGGAAATATAGCACAGCGCCATTCGTTTACAAAAGCCGCGGCCCGTCAGGTGCGCCTTTTGCCCTAAATAGCCGAACGCCGCCCGACCCGTAACCCGCGAATTCAAACATCGGGCTTTTATTGCCAATTTTCTTGATAAAGTGGTAAGTTTCAACAACTAAAATCTGTTAAATAAATTAAACGCCATGCTTAAATATATCGTCGTATTTTCCTTGATTTTCGTTTTTGCGTTTTCGTTGAGCGCCCAGGACAAAGACGAAAAAAAGATCGGTTCAATTTCGGACTTTACCCGCGGCCAGCGGAGTATAGAAGGGTTTCAGCCTCTTTATTACGATGACGAAAAGGGGAAGATGTATCTCGAGATCCGCCGTCTCGGACAGGAGTTTCTCTATCAGGTTTCGCTTCCGACCGGTGTCGGTTCGAATCCGATCGGACTCGACCGGGGTCAGCTGGGAGATACCAAAATCGTGTATTTTGAGCGTATCGGAAACAAGCTCCTGCTTGTCCAGCCAAACTACGGGTACCGCGCTTTAAGCAACAATGAGGCCGAAAAAAGGGCGGTCGAGGAATCATTTGCGAAATCGGTTATTTGGGGATTCAAGGTCGTTGCCAAAGACGGTGACAGGGTGTTGGTCGATGCCACCGATTTTTTTATCCGTGATGCACACGGCGTCTCGATGCGGCTTGAACAGGCCAAACAAGGCAAGTATTCGATCGACGATTCACGAAGCGCTTTTTATCTTCCCCGGACCAAAGGATTTCCAAAAAACACCGAAGTTGAAGCGACGATCACGCTGACCGCCAAGGGCGAGACCGGAAGACTGGTCAATCAAACATCACCCAGCGGAGACGCAGTTACGGTCAGGCAGAGGCATTCTTTCGTCGAGTTGCCCGACCGCAACTACATTCCGCGCGAATTTGACCCGCGGATCGGCGCGTTTGCGATAAGTTTTTACGATTATGCGACCGATATCAGCGAAGACCTCGAAAAACGCTGGATCGTGCGTCATCGGCTGGAAAAGAAGAATCCGAATGAAGCAGTTTCCGAAGCTGTCACCCCGATCGTCTACTATGTCGACAACGGCACCCCGGAAAAGATCCGCGAGGCGTTAACTGACGGAGCTGCGTGGTGGAATCAGGCTTTCGAAGCGGCCGGCTACAAAAACGCCTTTCAGGTCAGGCCCCTGCCACCGGATGCCGATCCGATGGACATACGGTATAACGTTATCAACTGGGTTCACCGTTCGACCCGCGGCTGGGCATACGGTTCAAGCGTCGTCGACCCGAGGTCGGGGGAGATCATCAAGGGAGTCGTCACGCTGGATTCACAGCGCGCCAGACAGGACTATCTGATTGCCTCGGGTTTTACTCCGCAGTATGCCGCGATGACGGATGGATCATGTGATTTTGGATCGATGCCGGATGTAGATTATCTGACAAACGCCGACAATAAAACGGATGCCGACGCGATGAGCGTCGCCCGTATACGTCAGCTGTCTGCTCACGAAATCGGGCATACGCTTGGTTTTTCGCACAATTTCGCAGCCAGCACCTATGGCCGGGCTTCGGTAATGGATTATCCGGCCCCGATGATCGAAATCCGGAATGGCGAGCTTGATTTTTCAAATGCCTACGCGGCAGGCATCGGGTCTTATGATAAATGGGTCACGCGGTTTGCCTATTCGCAATTTCCGGACGGCACAAACGAAAAGTACGAACTCGAAAAAATACTCACCGAAGGAATCGAGAACGGATACCTGTTTATCTCCGATGCCGACACCCGGCCCTCAGGCGCCGCCCATCCGCTGGCAAATCTGTGGGACAACGGAGACGACCCGGTGGCCGAGCTGGGTCACATTATGCGTGTCAGGCGAATCGGTCTCGACCGGTTCGGAATTAAAAACCTTTCCCAGAAGACCGCTCTTTCGGAACTCGAAAACAAGCTTTTGCCGCTTTATCTGCATCACCGGTATCAGGTGACGGCAACGGTAAAAACGATCGGCGGAGTTTATTACAGCTATTCTGTCAGAACCGGTGATGGTGCGAGCCCCGGCGCGATCTACGAAATCGTTCCGGCCGCACGACAGCGGGCGGCGATCAAGGCGCTGCTTTCGACGCTTGATCCGGGTGAACTCGAAATACCGGTCCGGATACTCGAGCTCGTTCCACCGCTGGCCTTTGGTTCGGGATCGCAGCGCTCGGAGCTTTTTCCAAAACGGACCTCGCCGCTCTTTGATTCGATCGGTGCGGCGGAAATCGCCGCCGGGTTTACGATTGGCGGCTTGCTCGAACCAAACCGCGCCGCGAGATTGATCGAATTCAATGCCCGCGACCGCGCCAACCCTCATTTCCGCGAGGTTGTCGGAGCGCTTATAAAGGCGACCTGGAACAAACGGCGGACCGCAAACCGGCGGCATAACGCGATCGGACAGGCGATTCAAAGCTTGACGGTCAGTGAACTGATGGACCTAGCCGGAAATGAAGACGCCGGGAGACAGGTCAGGGCGGTCGCGGTCGAGGCGCTGCGGGGTATCCGGGCAAGCCTCCGCAGAAGAGCCGTCACGGCCGATACGGCGGCCCATTATCGTCTTACGATTGACGATATCGAACGATTCCTTGCCCGGCCGGATTCTCCGAGAAAACAAACGAAGCCGATTCCGAGCCCGCCGGGAGACCCGATAGGGGATAATGAATAATAGGTGATGGGTGGTAGGTAGCTGGTAATTGGTAATAGGCGGCAAGTAATAGGTAATACGAAAAGGCGTTACTTGCTACCCAGTTCCTTGCTACTTGCTACCGGTTACTTGCTACTTGCTACCCCGTTCCTTGCTACTTGCTACCGGTTACTTTTTCTTCCTACTGACGGGAATAATTTGGAAAAGGCCCGTTCTTGGGTTTTTTCGAAGGATTCTTGTTTAACGCGTCGAGCGTAACCTGAACCGCCCGCTCGAGCTGAATATCCCTTCCCAGACGCCAAAACTTGGGATCGAGATCGACTTCGATATCCGGCTCGACGCCTTTGTTTTCGACATCGAGCTCGCCCTTTTCATTCCTGAATGCCACCCTCGGCGCGGTGACGCTTCCGCCGTCGATCAAAACCGGATAGGCATAGATCCCGACGAGCCCGCCCCAGGTCCGCTTTCCGACCAGCGGGCCGATGTTTGCCTTTCGAAACAGCCAGGGCAGCAAATCCCCGCCCGACCCGGCATATTCATTGATGATCATTGTCTTCGGACCATAAACCGAGCCGACCGGCGTAGTGAAATCCTCACCTTCGCGGGTCGACCAGTAGTTCATCAACGGCCGGGTCATATAATCGATGAAATAATCCGCCGCGGTGCCGCCGCCGTTAAAACGTTCATCGACGACGATTCCCTTCTTGTCGATCTGGGCAAAGTAATAACGGTTAAAATTGGTATAACCCGCCCCCGCCGTATTCGGCAGATAAACATAGCCGAGCTGCCCGTTGCTAAGTTCCGAGACTTTCCTCCGGTTTCCCTCCATCCACGCCAGTTGGCGAAGTGAGCTTTCGCTTGTAACCGGAATTACGGTCAAATCCCGTGCCTTGCTGCCGTCAGGATTTGGACCGACTTTGATCACGACCTGCCGGTTTGCGGTTTGCTCGAAGAATGAAAAAATGTTGTCCGTCGATCGAAGATCCCGGCCGTTTACGGCCAGTAAATACTCCCCTTCTTTGACGTTGAGGCCGGGCTCCGTCAGCGGGGCGCGGAGTTCGGGATTCCAGTTTTCGCCGTTAAAGATCTTTTCAAACTGATAACGGCCGCCGGCGATTCGGTAGTTTGCCCCGAGCAGCCCGACCAGGTAACGCGTCGGTTTCGGCGAATCTCCGCCGCCCGAATTATGATGCCCGACGGTCATATTTCCGAGCATTTCGCGAAACAGATAATTCAAATCCTCACGGCTCACGATGCCCGCCAAAAACGGACGGTATTTCGCCTCAAGCGCCCTGATGTCGACCCCGTGAAATGTCGGATCATAGAAAAAATCACGTTGAATGCGCCAGGCTTCGGCATACATCTGGCTCCATTCTTCGCGGGGTTTGACATAGACTTCCATCTGGCCGGTGTTTAAGACACCGTCGCCGGGCTTGATCGGGGCCGTTGTCGAAGCGATCGTAAACCGGCCCGGGTGCTGCCCGATCAGCATTTTGTTTCCCTTTGCCGACACCGCAAACTGGGTCACATTCTCCAGGATCTTCTCCGCCTTTCGTTTCTTGAGGTCAAATTTGTGGACATTCGCCCCGATATTCGGTGCGGTCGAAGTTCCGGTTTGGGGGACGGCCTCAAACAAATAGAAGGTGCCTTTCGGCCCCGTCGTCAGCCCGACATAGTTGCGGGCGGGAAGCGGGAGCGCGACGATGCGCTGATCGATATCGTCAAAGTCGATTGACACCGATTCGGTCTTCGGGTTTGATTTTTCATCCGGTTTTGGTTTCTCTTCTTTTTTATCTTCCGCCTTTTCGTCCGTCTTTTTGGGAGTTTCCGATACTTCAGGTTTAACCTCCTCTTCATCGCTTTCGGGCGAAATGGGTGAGGGTTCGGTATTTTTGAGGACCACCGCATAAACGCTGCGTGTGGTTTGGAAGGGAAAGCTCGACATATCGAGCCAGCCCGTGGTCGGCCCGACATCGGTGCTGGCGGTAAAATAAATGTACTTTCCGCCCCGGTCAAAAACCGCGAACCGGGCGTCACTCAAGCCGTCGGTGATATTTGTGCTTTTTCCCGTTTTTAGCGAATGAACAAAAACCACTCCAAGGCGGTTATGAATTTGTTTGGTATAGGTGATCCACTCGCTGTCCGGCGACCAGTCCGGATTCATAACTGGAAAAGGATTCTCATAGAGATTGGTATCGACCTTTGTCATTTTCTTTGAATCGAGATCGAGGTACCAGATATTCAGGCGCTTGTCGGTGAACAGGATTTTTTTGCCGTCCGGCGAAAACTGGGGTGAATAAAAATAGGATGATGGATTTCCGAGGCTTATTTTTCTTACTTCTCCGATCCCGCTTTGGGGACGCAAATGAAGGGCATATTCGCCTGATTCATCGGAGAAATATGCAATCCAGTTTCCATCGGGAGACCACGCCGGATCGCGCTCGGCAACGCCCGATGTGTTTGTAATATTGCGCGGATCGCCCTTCTCTTCCGGAACCGTCAGGATCTCTCCTCGCGCTTCGAACACCGCTCTCGCCCCATTTGGCGAAATGGCCGCGTTTGAGACGTTAGTGGCCACCTTTTCATAACGGGGTCTGACTTCGGGGAAGTCACCCCTCAAAACAATGTTCAGGCGGGTCGACTTTCCGGAACTTGATTCAAATATGTTAATGCTTCCGAATTGTTCGTAGACAACGCCGCCCGGACCGGCTGACGCGGATTTCAGATCATATCCCTGGTTGCGGATCTCCTCCTTAACAGCTTTGGACGACGTGTCGTAAGAATAAAGGGTTGCGTTTTTGCCGTTTCGGTCGGAGAGAAAGTAGATCTTGTTTCCCTGCCACATCGGATTGAAATCATTGGAATTCTGACGCGGAATTTCACTGACGCTCGAATCGCTGAGGCTTCCGATCCAGATCTTGGTCGTTCGTCCGCCGCGGTACATTTTCCATTGATTAAACGCCGGGAATAACGGCATATAGGCCAGCATCGAGCCATCCGGAGAAAACGATGCTTCGCCGCCCGACATCGGAAACGGGAGCGCTTCCGGCAATCCTTCACCGCTTAATGGAATCGTATACATCCGTGGCAAGATGATCTCCGCTGTCCGGTTCGAACGAAAGATGATCCGCCGGCTGTCGGGCGTCCAGCCGATGACGCTGTCGCTGCTTGGATGATAGGTTAAACGGCGGGGCTCCCCGCCTCCCGAAGGGATCAAAAAGACATCCGTGTTTCCGTCGTATTGACCGGTGAACGCAATCCAGTTTCCGTCGGGGGAAAACATCGGATCCGTTTCCGTGCCCGTGCCGCTTGTCATCCTGACCGCGGCTCCGCCGGTCCGCTCCACTTTCCATAAATCGCCGGCAAAAACAAAAACGACATGCGTTTTGTTCATCGTTGGCTGCCGGTAAAGCATCGGATTCGTCTGAGCGTGATTCGCCGTAAAACTGACGGCGGACAGCAGGATAGCCAGGAAAATTCGCCTCATCAATTTCTTCTCCCCAATTCTTGTGATTTTTTGATATCGACAGTGTAATACGTAACCGGGTTTTTTGAAACAAATTTATCCGATTCCAAACAGCCGGCCGCACCGGTTTCAAGTAGCATTTATCATTCCCGAGGGGAAGACTCAGGACGCGTCATCGACTATAATCGGCCTTGATTGTGCGGCAAACGAAATATTGCGGTAAGGCATCTTTATTTAGTAATGAAAAGTATTTTAATCATCGTTTTGTGTCTGTCTTTTTCTGCGTCCGTGTTAGCCCAGGAAGCTAAACAGGAACCCCTCTCGCAGGCGGAATATGTACGCATGCTTTACGGGCTGGAATCCGATCCGGCCACGAAAGACGACCTGATAAGGGCGATCAGAACGCGCGGGATTTCGTTTGCACTGACCGGCGGGCTTCGAAGCCTGACGATTTCGAAAAGCAAAAACGATGCAGAGCTGCGGCGGACCCTCGAAGAAGCCGGGCGGCGAAAGGAGAATCCGGCTGCGGCCAGGCTTCCTGACGCCAAAGAAGCAAAAGAGCTCCTCGAACGAACAAGGCAAAACACGCTTGCCGCAGTAGAAGAAATGCCCGACTTTGTAGTCAAGCAAAGAATCATGCGTTCGGCGGCGTTTGCCGGAACCAATAATTTTCGCAACCTTGACCGGCTGATCGTCGCCGTCAGCTATCTTGCCAAAGGGCAGGAAGAATACAAGGTGCTCTCGATCAACGGTGTCCGTCAGGACAATCCGAAGCCGAAAAGCGATTATGCCGAGGTTCAGGGAACGAGTTCGACCGGCGAGTTCGTCACCGTGTTGGCGACCGTTTTCAAACGCGAGAATCAGACCAAGTTTGAATTGGTCGACACCGATCAAATAAATTCGCGGCGGGCCGTCGTTTTTGATTTTTCAATCGAAAAAGATAAGGCGAAGCAAAGGATCACTTCCCGGCAGATAATTTCCGATTCGACCATCACCGGGATGAGCGGCAGGATTTGGATCGACCGCGATAAATCGAGAGTACTTCGGATCGAGAGCATTGCAACGGAGATTCCGGGCGATTTTCCGATCAGGTCGGCAAAGCGAATTATCAGCTATGATTGGGTAAAAATAAGCGATGAAGATTACCTGCTCCCTTCGCTTTCAGACGTCCGTCTGACGTTTCGACAGCAGCGCGAGATATTCGAATCGCGAAACGTGATCCATTTTAAGGACTATCAGAAGTATGGATCCGAGGTCATTATCCTCGACGATGACGATCAGGAAATTCCGGAAACGGAATTAAACAAGACATCTGACGAGATAATTGAAGACGAGGATCCGGGACGGTAATTACCAGGTATATCCGAACCAAATCAGAAAGGCGGGAAGCAGGATATAGAGGATCAGCCCCTTAAAAAAGAAAAACAAAAACCCGGCGACGCCGAAACGTTTTGCCAAATTCTTCAGCGATAATTTACCCGTTTGCTTTTCTGCCTGCTGCATCGATAACAAAATACTAAGTCCAAAACCTCTTTGCAAGCCGCAGAATTATCAGTTTCGCTAAATATGAATTATTTGTTTCCCATTAAAACGTTTGGCGCAAAACTTGCCGTTTCTTGACAATTTCCGAAGCTCCCGATAATTTCTGTATTCTAACCGAGTCGCCCGGTGAACAAAAATTGCTCGAACTTACCAACCTCGATAACACCATTAAGCTCGATATCCGTTATGCGCGGCACGATAATTTTGTCGGCAAGCCGGTTTACGGCGAGGCGCGTGCCTTTCTTCAGCCTGCCGCCGCAAACGCCCTGGTCGGCGTCCACCGAAAGATTCGGCCGAATGGATTCGGTCTGGTCATTTATGACGGCTACCGGCCCTGGAGCGTGACAAAACTCTTCTGGGAAGTCGTCCGTGAAGATCAGAAACAATTTGTCGCCCATCCCGAAATCGGATCAAAACACAACCGCGGCTGCGCAGTCGACCTTAGTATGTACTATCTGGATTCCGGCTCGCAGGTTGAGATGCCCTCGGATTTCGACGAGTTTAACGAAAAGGCCTCACCCGCATATTCGGGAGGGACGGAGGTCGAAACCGCCAACCGCGATTTCCTCCGCCGGCATATGGAATCGTCCGGATTCACCGTCAACCCGAAGGAATGGTGGCACTTTGATTATAAAGACTGGCAGGATTACAAGATTTACGACGTCTCATTTTCCGAGCTCGAATCTTCCGGCATCTAATTATCACGCCGGTATTTGTAAATTGCGATAAATTCGTGGCATCGTAGCAGGCATGAAGCGAGATAAATCGATTTTTACGGAAGCGGTCCATGCCGACCAAGACATTTCGGCAAACCACGGTGCACTTTCCGTGCCCATCTATAACGCTTCGGTTTTTGCCTTTAACGATGCCGATCAGGCGGCGGCCGTTCACAATTTCGAAGAGCCGGGGTACTTTTACGGCCGGCTCGGAAACCCGACCCGTTCGGCGCTTGAAAGCGCCGTTGCCAAACTAGAACAAGCCGAATCGAGCCTCGCATTTGCCTCCGGAATGGCGGCGATTTCGGCCGCTATCCTGAGCATCGCAAGATCGGGGGATCATATCGTCGCGCTCAAATCGATGTATTCGACGTCGAGCAACTTCCTCAAATACGCCGCCGAATTCCTCGATATCGGGGTGACTTTTATTGATGCGACCGAATCCGAAAACTATCGCAGCGCGATCCGGCCGAATACCAGGATCTTCTGGATCGAAACGCCTTCAAACCC
>JBFGKW010000077.1:0-12888 GCA_041576495.1 Aridibacter sp.
ACAAGAAGCGAACCGTTGTCGTTACGCAAGAAGAAATCGACACGCACAAAACCCGATCCGTCGACTGCCTTAAAAGCCGCAATCGCCATTTCCTTGATTTTCTCCGTCAATTCGTGCGAAACCGGCGCCGGAACTACAAACTCATTGTTCCCGGTACCGGCATATTTCTCGGTGTAATCCAAAAACTTTTTGTTTTCATCATGGACGATATACTCTCCGGGCAAACTAGCCTCCGGATCATCATTTCCTATCACCGCGCACTCTATCTCCCTCATGTCCAATTGCTCCTCGACAACGATCTTCCGGTCATACATTGCCGCGAGTTCGATTCCGGCGCGCAGCGATTCAGAATCGGCGGCTTTTGTAACGCCAACCGAAGAACCCATGTTGGCGGGTTTTACAAAACAAGGGTAACCCAGTTTAGTCTCGACCTGACTGATTGCAAGGTTCTTATTTTGCTCCCATTCACTTCGCAAAAACCATACATATTCGCAAATCGGAAGATTAGCATCGAGAAAAAGCGTTTTCATGACCACCTTATCCATACCGCATGAAGACGCCAGAACGCCGCATCCGACATAAGGCAGGCCGGCCATCTCAAATAGCCCCTGAATCGTGCCATCCTCCCCATAGGTCCCGTGCAATACGGGAAATACTGCGTCAAGCGGCGTCATCCTGTTTTCCTTGGGGCCGGCGTTTAGATTGGTTACTCCCTGGAATGCCGTATCTCCAACCACAGCGACCGGCACGTCCGGGTATTGGGCGATATCGGCGGCGATCAGCGCTCGCGTACTTTCAGGCAGCAGCTTCAACGATTCCGTTGGACTCAGCCATTCACCGTTACGATTGATTGCGATCGGAAATACCGAATATCGATCCTTATCGATTTCGTTAATAACGGTCGCCGCAGACCGAATCGAGATTTCATGCTCTCCGGAGCGTCCGCCAAAAATAATTCCAATCCTTAGTTTATTCATAGATGTTTACAGGATCACGTTGCCGAGAACCGAGAGTATTAGCTCGCCGGCAAGTTTAGCGGTGATATTGCTTCGATCGAGCATCGGATTTACTTCGACGATTTCGAATGAACGGGCTCCGCCTATTTCTGAGATAACCTCCAGCGCCAGGTGTGCCTCTCGATATGTAATCCCGCCCCGTACCAGCGTACCCGAGCCGGGCGCAAACCTCGGATCAATAATGTCGACATCAAACGTCACGGCATATCCCGCGCTTGCCTGCGATGCGATTGCGATCGCATCATTGACACAGGCAAGCATCCCGCGACGGTCAATATCGCTCATCGTAAAGAAATTTTCCCGCATTCCGAGTTCTTTAATTATGCGTTTTTCACCCAAATCAAGATCCCGGCCGCCGATATGTGCGCAGTAATTCGGATTGACTTTTGGCGCAAAGCCCTCCAGATTGACCATCTCCGGATATCCTTTTCCCAACAAGGTGGCCAGCGGCATGCCGTGTGTATTCCCGCTTGGAGAGGATTCAGGTGTGTTCATATCGGCATGGGCGTCAAACCAGATCAAGCCGATTTCTTCATCCTTCTCGCGGAAAAAACTGGAAATCCCCGAAAAGGTTCCGGCTGCTATCGAGTGGTCCCCCCCTAGAATTATCGGAATCTCGCTTTCAGAAAGCAGATTTTTGACCGCTTTCGAAATCAATTTCGAAGATTCCAGAATCTCCGAAATGTATTTTGGATTTTGGTCTTTATCGGCGGAATGATCAGGCATCGGTATAATCAGATCACCATGATCTGTTACGTCATATCCGAGCGTTCCGATATGACCCGCCAGGTTGTCGCCCCGGAATTTAGCCAACCTGATTGCCGTTGTTCCTAACTCGCTCCCTTGAGTTTCCGCTCCAAACCCGAGGGGTACCCCCAGGATCCCGACTTTTTTTCCCGTTCCGGGAAAGTGACGCGTTTCAAAATTCATAGCTTAATATCCAGTCTCAGTCAGCTTCGCCAAAACCCGATAAAAACATTTCTTCGATCGCCTGATGGGCGGCATCTTCATCCTCTCCTTCAACTTCAAGGCCTAACGAAGCCCCTTGTGATGCTGCCAGGCTGAGGACGCTCAAAATCGATTTCGCGTTGGCAAAAATCGATTCATCGTGTTTTATCAAAATAATCCGGCTTTTAAATTCTTCGGCAAGCCTTACGAGCCTTGCCGCGGCGCGCGCGTGGAGCCCCAGTCGATTGTTGACACTAACCGTGCTTTTGCGCATCTTTTTTGAGTTTTGGCGGTTCAAGCAGCCCGGCCGCCCGGTATATCGCCTGTTTCCCTTGAACCTCCAGTTCCTCGGCCATTTCAGATAAACTCATTTCGCCGGCCTGAGTTGCCAGCTTGATTACCATCGGAAGATTGACGCCAGTCACCACTTCAACTTCATTTTCGGCAATAAACATTGCAGAAATATTGGTTGGGGTCCCGCCAAACATATCGGTCAGGAGCAGTACGCCGTTTCCCTGGGTAACATCTTTGATCGCTCTTTCAATCGCATCTTTCGCGGCCTCGACATTGTCATGCCAGCCGATCGAGACTGATTTTATATGATTCAATTCACCTACTACCTGTTCGGCAGCGGATAAAAGCTCATTCGCCAGCTGCCCGTGAGAAACGATAACCCCTCCAATTTTTTTATTCATAACTAAAAATACCCGCTTGACTATTTTTGTATATCCCGGTGGACAACCGAAACATCGAAATCCTTTTTTCCCAAATTCGCGGCGATCGAGTTGGCGGCCATCACCGAACGATGCCTTCCGCCGGTACAACCGATGCCGATCGTCAAATAAGATTTTCCTTCCCGCTTGTATAGCGGAAGAAGATAAACCAGCAGATCAGTAAAACGCCTGATCGTCTCCACAACTTCTTCCTGGCCTTCCAAAAAGTCAATTACTTTCGGATTTGTTCCGGGAAGTTTTCGCAGCTTTCTTTCAAAATACGGATTCGGCAAATGCCTAACATCGAACAACAAGTCGACTGAACGCGGGATACCGTGTTTATGGCCGAAACTGACGATTTGAATCTGAAACGGCACTCCGTCTTCGCTTTGGCTGAACTGTTTGACCAGCATTCGCCGAAGCGTGTGGACCGTATGCTCGGATGTATCAATGATCAAGTCGGCCCTCGCTCTGACATCGCTCATCGCTTCGCGTTCAGCCCTTATCGCCTCAAGCAGTCCGTTTCCCCCGTCAGCCGGATGAGGGCGCCGCGTTTCGCTAAACCTCCGCTGAAGAACCTTATCGGACGCCTCGAAAAACAATATATAAGGCGAGAGTTTCTTTTTCCCAAGCTTTTTGACTTCGCTCAAAAAGTCGGAAAGAAAATGGCGCTCCCTTATATTTATCACCAGCGCAGCTTTCTCAATCGCCACAAATTCTTCGGCATTCGGAACCAGAAGCCTGGCAAATGTCGAGAGCATCGATATCGGCAAATTATCAACGCAAAAATATCCCGAATCTTCAAAGGCATTGGTGGCGGACGACATTCCCGAACCGCTCAATCCCGTAATTATGATAAAATTTTTGACTTGATTTGATTGCCCCGGTTCGTTTGGCATAGGTGAATTTTTATCTTATAAGAAATCAACGGTTACCGCTAACCGCCGCGGTATGTTTTTCAATAAATTCCTTTAAGCCGTCTGCACCTGACGATTTTATCAAAAATACGCGGACGGCCGTGTCAACCATTGTCGCAATGCTTCTTCCTGAACTAACCGGCAAAACAAACAAAGGCAATTCCAACCCCAGAATCTTTTGCTCCTTCATCTTCAATCCGATCCGGTCGACATCTTCAAACGATTCCCAGCTAACCAGTTCGATACACAAATCGATTTTTCGCGGGCCGCCGATTGCAGAAATCCCAAACAGGTCGCGGACGTTAATTATTCCAAGCCCCCTGACCTCGAGGTGATCTTGAGTCAATGCCGGGGAACAGGCTTCAAGCTCAGCATCAATTTTTTTGACCAATACCGAATCGTCCGAAATCAAACGATGTCCGCGGGAGATCAGGTCTAAAGCGCATTCCGATTTTCCGATTCCCGATTCACCCAATATGAGTACCCCTAAATCATAAATGCCAACCATCACTCCGTGGACAGTAGTTGACGGCGCAAGTTCCCGACCGAGTACGCTCGATATAATCGTGATCGCTGAAGACGTTGTCAGCGGGGTTCTAAAAACAGGGGTTTCAGAATCATTCGCGAGGTCGATCAGAATATTTGGCGGGTTTAGAGACTTGGAGACCAAAATACAGGAAATTCGTTCTAAATCGAGATTTTTAACTGAGGTTTCCAACCCGCTGTCATCGAGACGGTTTAAGTAGGATATTTCACTCTCGCCCAAAATCAGAACGCGGCCTTCGTGAAGGTACTGCGAAAACCCGGTTAGGGCTAATCCCAGCTTCTGGATTTTAGGGGAATCAATTTTTCGCTTTTTAAGCCCCTTTTGACCGGCTAAAACCTCAATTGATAATTTCGTCGAGACTTCGCTGGCGAAAGCGGCAACCGAGATATTAAGACCATTCGTTTTACTCACTTTCATCGTTTCCCTTCGGAATACAGGGCTTTTACGGTTCGATCAAGCCGTAATTTCCATCTTTTCGCCGGTAAATAACCGAAACCCGTTCGTTTAACGCGTCCCGGTAGACGAAAAAGTGATTTTCAGCCCCATCAAGCTGTAAGGCAGCTTCATTCGGCGTCATCGGTTTGGCGGCGTAGTTCTTTACAGGAATTATTTTTGGTGACTCGGGCTCAGGTTCCGTATCATCGGAGGCCGCCACCTCCCCTACTTTTTTCGCTTTATGCGACCGGTCGATGATTTTATTCTTAAGTCTGAGGGCTTGCCTTTCGATTTTCGCTATCGTTTGTGAAAGCGACTGATACATGTCATCAAGCGTGGTCGTCGCGGTGAGCACCTGATTACGCCATTTCACGACGATTTCGGAGCGGTGTTGTCCTCTTTCGACCTCAATTATTACGTGTGCGTGATTATCTTCTTTTCCAAATAGATGCTTTATCCTGTCAAAATGCTCTTCAACATGAGAACGGATCGCCGGAGTGACTTCGATGTGTCTTCCGGTATATTCAAATTTCATTCTTTGTACCTCGATTTGGATTAAGTTTAAAAGATTTATTGAACGAGCTTCTCATTCCGCTTAATCAGATGACGGAATGACTGCTTAAATTATGGTTTTTCGTTCGCGCGATCCGGGAATATTCATTTGATCCCTGTATTTTGCCACCGTCCGACGGGATATCTTGACTCCATCTTTTGCAAGCAGTTTAGAAAGTTTATCGTCGGTAAGCGGCTTATGAGTGTCTTCTTCCTCAATCATCTTTTTGATTTTCAGTTTTAATATACGAGTCGAAACTTCCTCCCCATCTTCATTTAGCATCCCTTCGCTAAAGAATCGCCTTAACTCAATTACGCCCTGCGGCGTATGAGCGTATTTTCGGTTGACGACCCGGGAAACGGTCGATAAATGCATTCCGATATCTTCGGCAACGTCTTTGAGCATCATCGGCTTGATCCACTCCACCCCGTTATCCAAAAACTCATGTTGTTTGTGAACAATGCATTCAACAACCCGGTAAATCGTTTGCTTGCGGTGTTCGATGTTTCGCAATAAATCAACCGCCGACCTGACTTTGTCTTTTATAAATGTTTTTGTCTCCCGGTTTGTCTCCTCCTTGCCCAGGAGCTGCTGATAGGAATTGCTGATCCTAAGCCGGGGGCTGCCGTTATCCGAAAAGTAAATTACATACTCATCGTCAACTTTTTCAATATAAACCTCCGGCGAAACATATATCGGTTTTTCGGTAGAATACTCCTTTCCTGGATATGGATTCAAGATTCGTATTTTATTGATTTCTTGATCGAGTGTTTCAATATCGATCCCGGTAGCTTTGGAAAGTCTTTGAAGCCGGTGCGGCTGAAGATTTTCAAAATGATTTGCAACCAATTGGGAAGCCAGGCTTTCGCCTTCTCCATTTGCCTCAAGCTGGACGAGCAGACATTCCCGGACATCACGAACCGCACACCCGATCGGCTCTAGGCGCATCACTACTTGTCGGGCTTCTTCGACAATTTCATCAGAATGGCCGCACATTTCGGCGATTTCTTCGTTAGTAGCATTGAGCCTGCCGTATTCGTCAAGATTACCGATGACCACGATTCCCGCTTCTTCGACCTCATCCGTGATGCTTTGCAAGCCTAGCTGCCATTCCAGGTGATCGGTCAGGGTCTCGGAACTTGAAAGGAATTGCTCAAAACTTGGAGCATCCTCTTTGAATTCGAATTCCTGTGTTTTGTATCCCGGATCAAGATAGTCTTGGAATTCCCGCCCCAGGTCGATTTCATCAAAAGCATCCGAATCGGGTTCTTCAGAATCCTCATTTAGAGAATCATCAATCGCGGATTTGGTCTCATCGGTTATTTGGTCAATGTGCCCATTTTCGGCGGGTTCGTTAGCAGTAACTGAATCGAAATCCGATTCTTCACCGGTCTGGCTGTCTAATTCGTCACCGCCTTCTTGTTCATACTCCCGCTCAGTCCCATCCGCGTTTTGATCAAGAATTTTCTCGGCCAATTCCTGAATTTCATCTTCGGTTTGCACTTCTTCGAGAATTGGATTCGAAACCAGCTCCTCCTGAATCAATTCGCTCAGCTCAAGAGAAGTCATCTGCAACATTTCAATGCGTTGCCGCAATTGCGGCGTTAGCACCATTTTCTGTTGTAGTCTTTGAGATAGTTTTAAGAATGCCATTTCTCGTAGCGCACTTTAGGTATGCCAGCGGTCGTCGGAACCAGTAAAAGTGCTTAATCAATTATACCCGATTATGGCTACAAATGTGAAAATTATAAAATTACAGCTTGAAGCGTTCACCAAGATAGAGCCGTCTGACCTCGACGTCGTCGATCAATTCCGCCGGCATGCCGCTTCTGAGAATTTTTCCCTCCGCCATAATGTATGCGCGGTCGGTGATCCCAAGAGTTTCCCTGACGTTATGATCAGTAATCAATATTCCGATACCCTGATCTTTCAGATAGAGAATGATCTCTCGAATATCATCAATCGCAATCGGGTCAATCCCGGCAAACGGTTCATCGAGAAGTATGAACTGTGGTTCGGTTGCCAAACATCGCGCAATTTCAACCCGCCGGCGTTCCCCACCGGAGAGTGAATCCCCACGTGTTTTTCTGACATTTAAGATCCCGAATTCTTTAAGCAATTCTTCCAACCGCGCAAATCTCACATCGCGGGACATTTTCATCGTTTCGAGCACAGCCAGGATATTCTGTTCGGCGGTCAGCTTTCGAAAGATGGAAGGTTCTTGAGGAAGATAGCCGAGACCGAGGCGTGCCCGCAGATACATCGGCAGCTTGGTTACATTTTCATCGTTTAGCAGGATATGGCCCTTTTCAGTCCGTTCGAGACCGGTGATCATATAAAACGTGGTCGTCTTACCGGCACCATTGGCGCCAAGCAAACCGACTACTTCTCCCTCTTCGACAAAGAGACTGACGTCATCAACCACACGCCGGCGGCCGTAGGTCTTTTGAAGGTGTTTTGCTGTAAGCGAATTTTTTGAGCTGATAGAGGCGTTTTCCACTGAGATTATTTAATTACTCTTCTTGATCTTATAGACCGTTCGGTTTCTTCCAGCGGCATTCTTAATCGTTTTTCCGCTTCCGACCACTCGATTCTCTTTCAAATAAACCATAATTTCGCGGCCCTCGGACGATCCGCTTTCAGCATCGATGACTCTCGCCGGATTGCCCCTGATCAATGCCGTCTCATTTGATGCACTGTATTCGGCGTAATTGCCTGTAGCCCTTCGGTTTGGCTGTGTGATTACAACGCTTTTGTGAAGCACGCTCCGGGTCAACTCGTTTTCGGCGTCGAGGAAGATGTCGGCGGCGTCAGCCTTCATCCGATTTGCACCCTGACGAATGTCGACTTCATTTTCATAGTGAATTTTTCTTGATTCTTCACGGTAGTGCATTTCCCTTGCCGAAACATATACCGGTGTTCTGGTTGATCGACCGTCAACGGTTTGATTAACGTCATAAAGCAAACTCTGTACATTTCCGTCGGCAAAAAGCTCTCCTTTTCTTTGCTGCAGGTAAAGTCGTTCGGCGCGAACGTAGTTGTTACCCTGCCACGTCCGCGCATCACCCGTGAACAGGGCCGTCTCCTCATCGTGATCAAAGAAAGCGACATTTGAAGTTACAAAAACCGGTGATTCGGTTTTTGTAAAAGGAGTCGAGCTTCCGGTCGATTTACGGCCATAATAAGTCGTACTCACCTTTTCCCGAAATGAAGATTTCTTGGCTCTGGTGTCCCAATCGATTTCTTTTGCTTTTGACCGCGCCTTTGAATCCCAAACGGTTGGCTCACCGCCGCGAAAACGAACGACCGCGCTGCCGACATCGTATGCAATATGATCCGAAATGCCGTTTTGGACGCCCTGATTGAATTTTGCATTTCCGTGAGCTTCCATCAGCCGAAGATCATGACTCGTTTGGTCAAAAATCGAATTCAAACGGTCGGCCTGGAGAGTCTGTGGAAGGATACCGCGTACCGTCGCATCCCGCACGACCTTAGATTTTCCGCTCGACCGGCAACTGCGAGCATTATTGCCACGATAAAAGTCGCAGTCGAAACGAGCCCCGTTGACCGTAGTTTTAAAATTCTTGACGGATTTACGTCGCGGGCTTGCGATTAACTCTGCATCGCCAACCGCCTCTGCCCTCGAAATATCGTTTCCATTTTCAAAGAAATATGTTTTTATCTGATCAGCGGTCAGCGTCTTGTCTGCTGAATCAATTGAATCGTTCGGGGCATCGAGTCTGATCGTTGTTCTGCCCTTTGTCTCCAAGGTGTTGAGTGTGCCGTCAAGTCTAAAATCAAGATTAATCCCCAACGGCGCCTTCATTGCGTATTTCGCATACTGGGAGTCCCGGGTCGGAATCACCACGACATGACTTTGACCGACGGCTTTCGCTTTCTCAAAGCCCTCGTTCTGATTAAATCTGGCATTGAGTTCATCTGCTGACACCTCGGTTCTGCGTTCGGCCGTGATCTGCCTCAAAAACGCATTCCCGGTCACAATCGCGGATTTCAGTTTTCGTTTAGCGTTTAGGTTCGCCCTGATCCGGTTCCCGCGTACGAAATCATTTCCCCGGCCGATCGCGGCTCCGCCGTACATCAATATCAGGCCCTTCGTCCTTTCGTAAACTGCCCGTGAAGCACTTAAGTTCGTTTTAACGCCGCCATCGTTCGTTGAGATTACGACCCTTTCATCGAGCTCGAAAGTATCCGCAGGTTTGAAATAAACGGCATTATTTGAACGTATATTCGTCGGATTCGATCCATCCGTCGTCGATTCGATCTCCACATTTTGGAAGAGTTCGACCCTTTCTAGTTCATTGCCGATCGTCGCTATCGCGCGCCCGGAGCTTGTTTTTGTCCAACCCGCGGCACGGGGAATCGGCTTTTGATAAACACGGACATTTCCGTTCAGATCAAATTGTCGAATCCGCTGATCTTCAAAATGTGCGGTCGCCCGATTAGATGTAATGTCGGTAGGCTGCCTGATATTACCATTCGGATCGTTGACCGGCGTAATCGATATTGCAACTCCGTTATCAAGAGTTATCTTTTCGGATTTTTTATCAACGAATGCCGAGCCGGAATTAATTTTGACGTGTTCGATCCCGGAATTTGAAAGCATATCTCCGCCCTCGCCTGAGGTCAATATCTCGACATCCTTCAGCAAATCAAGCGTTTCCCGGCCGATATTTACAACCCCCCCGGTCGAACTCCCGGATACGTTTTCACGGTTAAAGCGAATCAATTCCTCAGCCTCGGCCGTCCCGGTGGCTTCGTTGTATGTCAGCTGATCCGTTTTTATGTTTAGCGACTCCTTCGTCACTATATCCACGTTTCCCGCAAAATATACTTTGAAGTTTCGTGAACCGTCAGCCGCCGGCACAAAAATCGCCTTATCTGCCGAGATGCGGCTATAAACGCTTTCCCTGCCATCATCAAAAAGCTGAAGGTCAACTGTTTCAAGTTCCTGATGATTGTCGGAAAACGTAACCGCCCGATCCGCCTTGAGATAGTATTTCAACACGCCATTTTGAGATTCGCGTTTTTGATAACCGTTCACTTCTCCGACGACGTCCTCGGAAAGATTCGTCGGCCGGCCCTTCATACGGAATTCCGATTGGAAACTCCCCCAATAAAACCCGATCGCGATTAACAAAAAGGTCAAACCCATCCCCGCCAGTGCGGCAGCCCGAAAAACCAGTGGCAACCAGGCGGTGAAATGATGGTTTCGTTCAGTTTTTATCTTCTCCGACATCTGCATTCCTATCTTAACGCGTTATCTGATTGCATTAAATCCCAAAACCTTATTGTATCGTATCTTTTGCGGAAACCTGCGCCGCTTTTGTTAGTTGGTATCGTCTTTATTGAGGACTAATGCGATCTAACAATCTAGTGTGCGAAGTGAACTTTCGATGATCATTTCAATACTCGCAAATCCCGGACAACGAGTTGCAAACGGGTGTTGCCCTGCCAGGTATTTGCCTCCACGTTATGAGCCAGTTCGATGCTTTTTCCTCTAACCAGGGTTTGCCCCAATGATTGCTCGACTCCGTCCCACCAAACCGCTTCAAACTTTGCGCCTTTTTCGCCGGTGAGTTTTAACTTGAGGTGCTTATCTTTCATGATCCAGGGATCATCGGCCAGTACGAGTTCGCTTGTTGCGAAAACCGGTTTTGGGTTTCCCTGCCCGAACGGCTCGAGCTGTTTCAACTCCCCGACTAACTCGAGATCCAATTTTCCGGAGGAAACTTCAGCATCGATTTTCACTTCAGGAATCAACTCTTCTTCGGTTAAAACCTTGCCGGCGTGTTCGTTTAACATTTCCTGAAGGGTTTCTATGTTTTCTTCCCGGAGCTTCATACCTGCCGCCGCCGCGTGCCCACCGTATTGTTCAAACAAATCTGCACAGGTATCCAGACCATTCAAAAGGTGATAATCTGCGATACTCCTCGCCGATCCATGCCCCATGCCGTTTTCAAGAGAAATGACGATTGTCGGCCGGTGTAGTTTTTCGGCGATTTTTGAGGCGGCGAGACCGATTACTCCGCGATGCCAGCCTTGCCCCGCGACGACGACAAAATTTTGTCGCGTCATTTCTTTTGCTTTCAGTATCGCCAACTCGGTGATTTCTTTTTGCACCTTTTGTCTTTCAAGATTGCGCCGGTCAAGATATTCCGCCAATTTTCTTGCATCTTCAAATTTATCGGCCTCCAGCAGTTCGACAACGTGTTTGGCGGCGTCCATACGTCCCGCGGCATTGATCCGCGGCGCGATCCGGTAGCCGATGTGATAACTCGTCATTTCGGCACGGCAATCGGAGACTTCCATCAGGGCCTTGAGGCCGTAGTTTACGGTTCGCGGTAAATCCCTTAGACCGATCGAAACAATCGCCCGGTTCTCACCCGTAAGTTTCATCACATCCGCAATCGTCCCGATCGCAACGACTTTCAGGAAATGAGGAACCAGGTGTTCCTTACCTCTTTCGCGGAGGAGCGCATGAGCGAGCTTAAACGCGACGCCGACGCCCGCGAGGTTCTTGTCCGGATACCCGCAGTCTCTCTGATTTGGATTAATTACGGAGTAGGCATCGGGATTTCCAAGGTCTTTGGCAAGATGGTGGTCGGTGACGATAAAATCGATGCCGTTTTCAGTCGCCCATGCAACGGGCTCGAACGAAGTGATTCCACAATCGACGCTTATCACGATCTTAAATCCTTGTTCTTTTGCCTTTTCCAATTCGGGGATGTTTATTCCGTATCCTTCCTTGAAGCGATGAGGTACGTGATATCCGGTTTCGCCGCCGAGGATTTCAAGCGCTTTTCTGAGAACCACGGTTCCGGTGGTCCCATCAACGTCATAATCACCCCAAACCAATATCTTTTCCCCATTGTCAATTGCCTCGAGTATACGTTTTACCGACCTATTCATCCCCTTTAGCAAATAAGGGTCATGCAAGTCCTCATATTTCGGAAAAAGGAATCCGCGGGCATCGATTTCGGTCTCATAACCGCGCGAAATCAGCAAATCGGCAATCAGGGTTGAGACCCCTATCGCCTCCGCCAGTTTCCGGGACTTTACGGGATCGTGCCTCAAGATGTTCCATCTTTTCATTTTTGGTTTAAATCAATGCGGTTTGCTTAACTGGTCGGATCGTGAATGATTCCTTTGTCCGGCAGTATAGGAGCTGGTCCCGCACAATAATGTCTCAAATATTAGGATCGATAGCGCCGTTCGATAACAAAATCAAAATCGCCCCGCCGAGTATTAATCGATAAATAATGAATATGGCCGTCGAATGACGCCTCAAAAACGTGAGCAGGAACCAAATTGATAGATAGCCGACAACCCCTGAAACAATGGTGCCGATAATTAGCGGGGTAAAACTCTCTTCAGGCAGGATGCGGAATGCCTCATACAGTTCGAGAAGTCCGCTGGCGGTTATCGCGGGAATCATCAGCAGAAAAGAAAACCGCGCAGCCGCTTCACGGCTTAATCCCGTGAAAAGGCCGCCCATAATCGTCGAACCGGACCGGCTGGCGCCGGGCAATAGTGCGAGCACTTGGGTCATCCCTACGACCACAGCGTCAAAAACGCCGACGTTTTTTATTTCTTTTCGATGGCTCCCGACAAATTCGGCAAGCATTAGAAGCAACGCGACGCTGATCAGCATCACCGCAATAATCCAGAGATTTTTCGTCAGCGCCCCTTCAATTTCATCCTTAAAAATTAATCCTGCGATGCCTACCGGAACGGAACC
>JBFGKW010000078.1:0-12733 GCA_041576495.1 Aridibacter sp.
CGTTCGGCGCGTTTTCTGCATTCTTCGAGAAGGTCATCGATCTGTCCCTTTACCGGACGCACCTCGATGTTTGGATCGAGCAAACCAGTTGGCCGAATGATTTGCTCTACAATTTCACCTTCCGTCTTTTCAAGCTCATAATTGCCGGGGGTCGCAGAGACATAGATCGTTTGGGAAATTCGGGCTTCAAATTCTCCGAAATTCAAAGGCCGGTTGTCTTTCGCACTGGGGAGGCGAAAGCCATGTTCAACAAGGGTTGACTTTCTGGATTGATCTCCCTTAAACATCGCCCCCAACTGCGGAACCGTCTGGTGAGATTCATCGATTATCATTAAGGCATCATCCTGCAGATAATCCAGCAGAGTCGGCGGCGGCTCGCCCGGCATTTTGCCCGTCAAATGACGCGAATAATTCTCGACGCCATGACAGTAGCCCATTTCCTTTATCATCTCGAGGTCATACATCGTTCTTTGGTGCAGCCGTTGCGCTTCGACAAGTTTTCCTTCCCTGATGAGTTCTTCTTCCCACCAGTCGAGCTCCTCCTTTATCGTCTTTATGGCCCGCGAAATGGTTCCCTTTGACATTACATAATGTGATTTTGGATAAATGGGTATTCGATTTTGGTGCTTTTTTATAACCTCGCCTAAAAGTGAATCGATCGAATAGACTCCTTCGATTTCGTCACCCCAAAATTCGATACGATAGGCTTCTTCCTGATAGCTGGGATAAATTTCGACGATGTCGCCGCGGACCCGGAAATTCCCTCGCTCAAACTGTACGTGAGACCTTTCATACTGCATTTCAACCAGTTTGCGAATGAATTCCTCACGGTCCAATTGTTGTCCCGGCTCGACAAACTGCAGCATTCCGTAGTACGCATCGGGATCTCCTAAACCGTAAATACAGGAGACACTTGAAACGACGATTACGTCACGACGATCAAAAAGTGCACGCGTCGCGCTCAACCGCAGACGATCTATCTCATCATTTATCGTCGCTTCCTTTTCGATATAAACATCCGAAGCAGGAACATAAGCTTCCGGCTGATAATAGTCATAGTACGAGACAAAATATTCGACTGCATTTTCAGGAAAATATGACTTGAACTCCTGATAGAGCTGTGCGGCGAGAGTCTTATTGTGGGCCAGAACAAGCGCGGGCCGCTGTGTTTCGTTGATAACGTTGGCGATGGTGAAAGTTTTTCCGCTACCCGTAATGCCTAACAAAACAATATCCGGCGTGCCCTGGTTGAGTCCCTCTACGATCTGTTTTATTGCTTGTGGCTGGTCACCGGTGGGTTTGTGGTCAGAAACGAGTTTGAATTGCATTTAAAATGAAACCGGGTCACGAAGTATTTTCTAATTCTACTTCGTAACCCGCTTCATTTCCAATCAATCGAGTTTGATTCAAGCAGGAACCAATGAGACGCTTTTGATTACCTCATTTGCGGCATTGCTGAGGTCCTCGGGCAACGAGTTCCGTTCGATATAGGTGTAAAGGTCCGGGAGGGTTTTATGATCTTTGAGGATCTTCAAGCAAAAAAGAATGGCCAGCTTGACGCTGTTATCTCGCCGGTTTTCGATCACGTCAAAGATCTCTTTTGTTTCTCCCGCCTTAACCAGCAGCGCAACGAGTGAAAACGCTTCGTATGCATATTTAAGATCGTCATGAATCAACCGGTCGATCGATCGATCAACCAATTCGCCTTCTATTGCAGCACGGGCTGCCCGGGTTCTCCTGAATTCGTCATCGCATTCGGCGAGTCGGGTCCAGGCATCCGCCCGGTCAAAACTTAACCGGAACAGCGATTTCGCTGCCGCGGCTCTTACTTCCCGGGTCGGGTCGGAGCAGGCCAAAAGAATCGCTTCGAAAACCGATTCGTGGTCGAATTCAGCCAACACGGCTACAGCTTCTGATCGGATGCTGGAAGAAACATCGTAGATCGCCAATTGCGAAATCGCTTCAATCGAGTTACGCGTCTTGAACTTCGACAATACACGGAGCGCCAATTCCCGAACTTCAACATCTTCTTCGTATTCGTCACTTGCCTGATCGATGGCGCTTAGCAACCCTTCATCGTTCGAAAGCGGCAGCGGTTCAACTTCGACCGCCGGTCTCAACCCTTCGATACTGTTGATCGGCAGTTTTTTAAATCTCATCTGTTCGAGCTTGGCCCTTCGTTCCTTTTGCTCGAGGTCTGAAAGGGCGGAGGATCGTGACGGACGTCTTCCCCTTGCTTTGTTCCTCTGTGAGGAGCCCTTTGAATGAGTTTTCTTGCTATTCCGCGAAGGAGATTTAGAAATGCTTTTGAACCATTCCATTTCCTTGTCTGCGTCTAACGCGTCTTCGTCCCATTGGCCGCTTCCCTTACTTTCGACCTTTTCAGTACGGGATTTTTTCGTCTTCATCCACCATCCAACCGCACTCAATAATCCCAGCACAAGCGCAAAAAGTGAGACGTACCACCAGGTAAAGTCTTCCTGTAAGGCGTCTTCCGCGCGCGAGATTGGAACGGGAGGGACTTGACCGATTACGCCGATTACCGACGTCGCAATTAAAAGGCCGACACCGGCAATCTTGCGTTTACAAATGCTTAAACTAGATACTCTATTCATTTTTGTTTCCACTTTACGAATCAAAGGATTGATGAGAGGTGGGTATTTTTGGAATGTGAATCAACACAAAATGCTTGTGTGTTTGCAACGTCTACCAATTCGGAGAACATCCGTACAAACTCCAGATACTATTATGCAACTTTTTAAGCAAAATGAAAAGCAAAAATGTTGTTTTTTGTTAAAATTTGTTATCTTAAAAGTATTCGCAACTAACCCCTTATAAGTTTAGATGAAAACTTTACCAATTTTCGAAATCGTATTATCTTAATATCCACAGACAAAATTGATTACTCCGGGATCACCATTTTAGAAAATCATGGGCACTCAAACCGTTTCCAAAACAACAATCCCCGGTCTCAACCTCATTCACCGCGGCAAGGTCAGGGACGTATATCAGGTAGACAAGTCGCGCTTACTGCTGGTCGCGACAGATCGGATTTCCGCCTTCGACGCGGTCATGCCTAACCAGGTACCAGCCAAGGGCGAGATATTGACAAAAATTTCCGCGTTTTGGTTTGAATACTTGAAAGATATAACCAAGAATCATTTGTTAACCATTGATTTCGCGCAAATGCCTGCAATCGTGCAAAAACATTCCGAGCTTGCCGGCCGTTCGTCACTTGTCTTAAAAGCGGACGTTTTTCCGGTTGAATGCATTGTCCGGGGTTATATCGAAGGGTCGGGTTGGAGAGATTATCAAGAAACCGGAGCAATATGCGGCCATCTGCTGCCAAAGGGGCTTACCCGTTGCGAAAAACTCCCGGAACCAATTTTTACACCCGCCACTAAAGCGGAAACCGGCCATGATGAAAACATTCCCGAGAATCGGTTTGCAGAAATAGTTGGAAAAGACCAAGCGCGGGTTTTGAAAACATTGACGCTCGAAATCTATCAAAAAGCAAGTGATTATGCTCTTTCGAAAGGAATAATTATTGCGGATACAAAACTCGAATTCGGAAAGGACGACCAGGGGAATATAATACTCATCGATGAGGTCCTGACGCCCGATTCATCCAGGTTTTGGCCCGCTGAAACTTTCTCGCCCGGTCGTTCTCAACCCTCATTCGACAAACAATTCGTCCGGGATTATCTGGAATCGATCGACTGGGACAAAACCCCTCCGGCGCCTGAATTACCCGCAGAAATCGTTGCAGCGACCACCTCCCGTTATCTTGAGGCTTATAGTTTATTGACCGGAAGAGAATTGTAAAACTTATGAAAATGAGGAATCAGATGGAAGCGCTGATCGAAGATATGCAGGACGGGAGGATCCTTCTCGGAGAAGCGATTTTAGAGTTTGAAAAACTTTATATTGAGAAATGCCTCGCCCGAAATAAGAACCATATATCCAAATCAGCAAAAATACTTGGAATTCACCGCAACACGTTATCGAGGAAGATAGCGTCATACGAAAAGAAACCCCTTAAACGGAAGGCCAAAGGCGGATAGGGGCCGGCGCTGTCACCTACCCCCCGGGTGATAGGACGGCTACCGGGTCACCGACGGCTATTTCCTCGCCAGAATTTTCGGGTACCAGGTTCATGCCAAACAACACATCGTTTTTATTAAACCCGTAATCGGAAAATTTTGTCGGAAAAACGTCCCTCGCCTTTCGGAATTCAGAAAGCGTTTTCAGGGGTTCGGTGATATCCGAAACACCGGATTCCTGATTGACGGTCGTTACAACACATCTCGCACAGGGTTTCGTTGCCCGGAAGACGGTTGCCCCGATTCTAATCTTTTCCCAGTCGTCTTCGGCAAAGGCTTTCGAGTCCGATACAACTATGTTGGGACGAAACCGATTCATCGCGACCGGCTTTTCGAGCCGCTCGTTGAGGTTGTTAAGCGAGTGCTCCCCGACTACCAGTAGCGGATACCCGTCGGCAAAACTAACGATCTCATCTCCGTGATTATATCGCGGGTTTATGGCCCGCCGCGTCGAATCCGGCATTTTGACCAACCGGCACTCCGTTGCAAGTATTTCGCTAAACCGCCGGTTGACATCATCCGCTGCCACTTGGGCATCACAATGACTATCCCAGATTCTGACCCTCAATACTGCTGAATTTACAAATTCGTCCGGCACGGAAACCGCTTTTAACAAAGGACCTGATATTCGCAAAGCGCCTTTCAGGATCTCAACCCGGAGGGTCGCCAGGCGCGGAAATTCACGTTGGGTAATAAGTGAGTTTTTTGCGTCGACCAGCATAAACCGGCGGTCATTCTCCAGACCCCGCTCGGTAACCAGACAATTGGTAACTGAATTGCCCTTGAACGATTTTACCGGATAAATATTGATCTGCGAAACTTGCATAAACTTGATATGGCTCTTATAAGATTTTATATAAACGTCGGCTGCACTATTGACAATATTGTCAATTTTTATATACTAGCACTCATGGACATAGAGTGCTAAAAGATCAGCGATATCATCAATGTCTGTAAACTTTATACCAAAAGCTACAATCTATAAATTAAGGAGACAAGTAACAAAATGGCTACAACTATCAAACCATTGCACGACAGGGTAATTGTTCGTCGCATTGAAGAAAATGAAACGACCGCAGGAGGGATTATTATACCCGATTCGGCAAAAGAAAAGCCGCAGGAAGGTGAAATAATTGCCGTTGGCGAAGGAAAATATAAGGAAGATGGAACACGCCAGAGTCTTGATGTAAAAGAAGGCGACCGCGTTCTTTTTGGCAAATACAGCGGTTCCGAAATCACACTTGATGGAGACGAGTTCCTGATGATGCGTGAAGACGAAATCTTAGGCGTTATCGAGCGTGCGGGTGCAAATGTAGGCTAAAGCCTTTATCTGGATTCGTGATGGCGTCAAAAGCATTTCTCAAAATGACGACATCACCTGCAAACATTCATATTAAACTAACAATTTACGATCTTGCGTAAAACAAATTACGTAACGACGGAGGAAATTATGGCAAAGCAAGTAGTACATGGAGAAGATTCGAGAGCCGCAATTCTGCGCGGCGTGAATCAACTGTCCGATGCAGTAAGAGTTACATTAGGTCCAAAAGGACGAAATGTTGTTATTGACAAGAAATTCGGTTCGCCGACAATCACTAAAGATGGCGTAACCGTAGCCAAAGAGATTGAATTGAAAGACTCTTTGGAAAACATGGGGGCCCAAATGGTTCGCGAAGTCGCTTCCAAGACTTCGGACGTTGCCGGTGACGGTACCACGACAGCGACCGTATTGGCCCAGTCAATTTTTAAGGAAGGTGTTCGCACAGTGGCAGCCGGTGCAAACCCGATGGCGCTTAAACGCGGCATCGATAAGGCCGTTGAAAGGGTAACTGAGGAAATTAAGAAGTTCGCGAAACCGGTTTCGGGCGATTCGATTGCACAAGTTGGTACGGTTTCGGCTAACGGCGACACAAAAATCGGAACGATCATCGCTCAGGCAATGGAAAAAGTCGGTAAAGACGGAGTTATCACAGTCGAAGAGTCAAGAACTATGGATACCACACTCGAAGTAGTTGAAGGTATGCAGTTTGACCGCGGCTATCTGTCACCGTATTTCGTAACAGATCCTGATCGGATGGAAGCTGTTGTCGAGGATCCTTACATTCTTATCAACGAAAAGAAAATCAGCAATATGAAGGATCTGTTGCCGATTCTCGAAAACGTTGCGAAACTCGGTAAACCTCTTTTGATTATTGCGGAAGACGTCGATGGTGAAGCTTTGGCAACACTCGTTGTTAATAAGCTCCGCGGTACATTGAATGTGGCAGCTGTTAAAGCCCCCGGGTTTGGCGACCGCCGCAAAGCGATGCTCGAAGATATTGCGACCCTGACAGGTGGCAAGGTAATCAGCGATGACCTGGGTATTAAACTCGAGAGTGTCACTCTTGATGACCTTGGAACGGCGAAGAAGGTTACGATTGATAAAGACAACACGACGATTGTGGAAGGCGCCGGTGAAGGCGAAGCGATCCAGGGACGGGTTAAAACGATCCGCACCCAAATCGAGGAAACATCGTCGGATTATGACCGTGAAAAACTTCAGGAACGCCTTGCAAAATTGGTTGGCGGTGTTGCCGTAATTAAAGTTGGGGCAGCAACCGAAACCGAAATGAAAGAAAAGAAGGCACGGGTTGAAGATGCGATGCATGCGACCCGCGCTGCGGTTGAAGAAGGAATCGTTCCCGGTGGTGGTGTTGCCCTGATTCGGGCCGCAAGGATACTCGAAAATTTCGATACCGAAAGTGAAGACGCGGACGAGCAAATCGGTGTTACCATCGTCGCCCGTGCGCTTGAGGAACCGCTTCGTCAAATTGCAAATAACGCAGGAAAAGAAGGTGCGGTGATCGTTGAAAATGTACGAAGTGAAAACAATGATACATACGGATTCAACGCGGCGACCGAAAAATTTGAAGATCTCGTTGCGGCGGGGGTCATTGATCCTGCTAAAGTAACCCGAACAGCTCTTCAAAATGCTGCATCAATCGCTGGACTGATGCTCACGACCGAAGCGATGATCGCTGACGTTCAGGATGAGAAAGATGATATGGCCGGCGGAATGCCCGGCGGCGGAATGGGCGGAATGGGAATGGGCATGTAGTCCGATACCCAAAGCTCAAACGTGTTATAAACAGCTCCGTTCAATTACTGAACGGGGCTTTTTTTATGAAATGTTGTTTCTCAACGAGAATGGGCTCCGTATTATTAACGAAGCCCATTTACTAAACCGATTGAAAATTACTAAAACAACATTCTGACGAGGATCAGCAGGAGTACCGCGCCAATTACGGACATAATCCAGCCTGCCGCGTATTTTTCCTTGCCAAACAAGAATCTGCCGATAAATGTCCCGATAAATGATCCTCCCATGCCAATAAACGCCGTGATCAACCAACCGATCGGACCTGCGACGATCGCTTCCTTTCCGGGCACAAGCAGTCTCGCGATCGCACCGATGAATAAACCGACTATTAATTGCCCAATAATATGAAACATACCCGTTCTCCTTTGTGAAATATACTTGAAGTCCTTCTATTGTCCTACAAAATACCGTAATAGACAACATTTTACTGGACGCCGATAATTTTATTGCCTCGGATTGTGATCACACCTCCGTCAGATTTCGGTTTTTCGGTGAGCCAGCACGCAGCAAACCGTTAACTGCCATATTGCTTTCCCCCCGGCATTAATGTATTGAGTCCTTACATTGTGTGTCGATTTATTACGGGCTGAGGTTGAATTGGATATCGTATAATTTCAAGTTTACCTCCTAAACAATTGAATTTATTGGGTTCGACGACATTCCGGGAACTGTGGCACTGATTTTGCAGTTAAATATATTGGTTTACAAATTATTCGAAAAGGGAGGAATTATTATGTCAGAATCAGAGAGTGTAGGCAGTAGCTTAATCTGGGGTTTTACTACGATACTGGTGGTAGCTATGATCGTCGGTGCGATCTTTTATAGCGGGGTTCTAACCAAAACAAGCGAAAAGAAGATCGATGTCAACATAGATGCGCCCAAGGTTCAAACGCCGGGCTAGTCTCTCATAGTGCTCCCGTTAAAAAGGGGCCCGGGAAATGCCCGGCCCCTTTTTTAATGTTCAATATTATGCCGTTTGAGCATTCCGTAAAGGCGCGGTCGATATAATCCAAGCATCTTGGCAGTGGCCTGCTTGTTACCTCCGTTTTTTTTGAGTGCCGCCGATACCACTTCACGTTCTATCAAACCAAAAACATCTCGTTCGCTCTTTTCGGAATCGTCATTTCCTTCGGGAAGTGTTTCGACAATCATTTCACCGATTCTTCTAAATATTTCCTCCACGGTATCGTCCTCGGAATGGATCGAATCTATTTCCGGCAACGCAGTAGATTTCGTTTTTACGGACCGATAAGCCATACCTTGGTTAGGTGCGCCCGCAACGGCGGCAATCCCCTGAGGAAAAACAGTTTCGATTTTTTCGTTCTTTGTAAGCAGCACGGCCCGTTCGATCACGTGCTGGAGCTCACGCACGTTTCCTCGCCAACGATAATTAAGCATTTCATCATAAGCCTTGTCAGTAAAGGTTTTTACGTCCTTGGCATATTTCTCGGAATACATAGAAAGGAAATGTTCGGCCAACATCGGCACATCTGCCTGGCGGTCGCGCAGCGGCGGAATTACCAGTTCAATCGTATTGATCCGATAGTAAAGATCTTCTCGCAGACTTCCTTCCTTGATCGCTTCGAAAGGAACACGGTTGGTCGCCGTAATAAGCCGAAAATCCGCTTCGCACGGATCATCGCTTCCGACCTTGTAAAAAACCTTCTCCTGAAGCACGCGGAGAAGTTTGGGTTGAAGGTCGATAGGCATTTCCCCGATTTCATCCAACAGAAGACTTCCCCCGCTCGCTCGTGCAATCAACCCATCTTTATCCTTATTGGCACCGGTGAAGGCCCCTTTAACGTGGCCAAACAGATGAGATTCGATCAACTCCTTCGGCAACGCGGAACAGTTGACCTTAACAAACGGCCGTTTTGCACGCTCGCTCTTGTAATGTATCGCATTGGCAATTACTTCCTTCCCGGTTCCGGATTCCCCGAGGATCAGAATATTGGCATCGGAATCCGCCACACTTTCAATCATCTCGTATATGTTTTGCATTTCCCGGCTTCCGCCGATTATGCCTTCATAGGACTCGACATCGGTCAGCTTGTTTCGTAATTCCTTGATTTCAGCAGATTGGCGTTTTCGTTCGATCGCTTTATCGATCAGCACATTCAATTCGTCGAAATCGACTGGCTTTTCGACATAATAAAATGCCCCAGCTCTCATTGCCTCCACGGCTTTTTCCGAGCTTCCGTAACCGGTTATCATTATCACTTCCGTTTCCGGCGACAACTCTTTAAGTGAATTGACCATCTCGATGCCGTCAGTATCTGGGAGATTCAAATCCGTTAGAATGATGTCAAACTCCTCTTTCTTGCCGAGGGCTAGACCCGACTTACCATTATCTGCGGTGAAGACCTCAAAATTTTCGGATTCAAAATGAATTCTCATCATTTCAAGCGTCGATATGTCGTCATCGATAACCAATAGTTTTTTCGTCATTTATTGTTCAATCCCTCTAATACTTAATCCTTTTAGATCTATTGTCTGGCAAGCCCTGAGGCAAACCTTATGGCGCTAACAAAAGGCTCACCCGTGAGGAAGTGACTTTTCTCGGTTAAACGCTAAGTGCTGCAAACTGAAATGAAATAAGTACTTCAAATTCAATTTTTACAGCCTCGCGGGGATAAACCGCGTCCCCCAATCCCAGTCTTCGAGTTTTTAGATACTGTACCACTTCGATACATAATCTGCACAGCGATCATATTGATTTTCGTATTGATTACATACTGATCCATACCAGGCCCTCGTCAGGTCAAGGCGCTGAAATCGCTAACATCGGCTTACACAGCATTTACATTTACTGGCACGATACTTGTTTTAGAGATTACTAGAGTTCGAAATTTTGTTTTTTAAGAATACATAGGAGGAAAAAGAATGATTTGGACAATTATTGCAATTCTGTTTTTGATGTGGCTGATCGGCGTCGCTACGGCGCAAACGTTTGGAGGTGTACTTCACCTATTACTTCTGGTGGCGGTAGCAGTTTTTGTTATCAGGCTCTTGACCGGTAGAAGGGTTACATAGCTTTGTGTCAGTTCAATTCTTTAATGGTGTAATCAATCATTTAGCAGGAGGGTCTCAATTCGTCCGCGGATCGGCCCTTCTTTCTCTTGATCTCGCAAAAAAGCGGTAACCGATTCAAAATCAGGTTTGGGGGATGGGTATCAAACTTAAGAATCAGGATTCGAGTCTTCTCGATAAAATTAATATTTTAATTGTTGAGGACGACGATGACTCTCGCGAAGTGTTAGAGATATTTCTTTCGGGTCTGGGAGCCAATGTGAAGAGCCGCCGCTCAGCTAGGTCGGCCGTCAACCTATTAACAGATTCAAACCGCGGACAACCTGATGTAATTATTTCAGATATTGGAATGCCGGACGACGATGGTTATGCATTGATGGAAAAACTCAGGCGTGACACACGGCTGGAAGCGATTCCGGCGATCGCGCTTAGCGCCTTTTCATCCCGCCATAACCGGCGGAAAGCGCTTGAATCCGGCTTTCAACTGTACCACAGCAAACCATTCGACCCGGATCGATTGACGGAGCAAATCCTCGAACTTGTCAATTCAAATTGAGGCCGGTCACGAATCCATCATGGATTCGGCCTGCGGAGAGTTATCCATTCCGGTTTTGTAAACCAAAGAAAAAGTTTGCATCCTTAATGCCTTAAAAATTCGTTGAAAAACGAACCGGGCAATGAAACTGCAAACTCAACCTGCCTGGTAGCGGCAAGCGCACCTATTTTTCCTTTTTTATAAGAACCTTGATAGCGTTTGAATCCTCAAACTTCGGCGCAACTCTCCAAGTACCATTGACCCTCCGATATTCGGAAGCGACATAGAGATTCTCCGTTGAATGACGGTTTTGCAGCCACTCCGAAGGGCTTACCAAATTGGAAGATTCAAGTGAACCCCAAACGCGCTCGCTCTTTACGTGCCTCGTGCCGTATTCGTCCTTAACATAGAAATGATAGACCAACGTACCGCGGTGTTTTTCATATGACGAAGGCTCAACCGTATGGGACGCCGTTAACAGTCCGGAAGTCTCATCAAAAACCGCCTTCGCGATTCCGACGGAAACAAGCCCGCGTTGTTCAGAATAGTGCCCCCTGTGTGGTCGACACCGCTTTTTCCGTTTCTTTCGTTTGTAACTTCGGTGATCCTCACGCACCGAAAACGACTTGAATTCCCGGGGAGTCTCGTAAAACAATCCGGCAATTACGGCGCTCGTCCCGACGATAAATGTAAAAAGCATTATGCCAGCTATATGTTTTGTCATATTAAATACTCCTTTGACCCTCGATTGATGATAACCGATAAACTTGCAGTCTGACAAGAATTTTTTGAAAAGACGGTTAATTGTCATTTGTTTGCGTCATTGGCAGGGTCATTGAAACGCGCTTCAATCCGATTTTCAATTCGTCGTCCGTATTTTTTTACCAGATAAGGGTATGCTGCCGGCTCAATTTCAAATTCATCCGCTCCTATAAACATTTCCGCTTCGGCGATTCCCATGAGCGATCCCTCGATTTCCATAAATAGCCCGAAGGGGAGCTCATCGAGAACCACTTCTACTTGTTTGAATTTCCAAGTTCGCCGTCGTTTCTCGTAGATCATTTGTTTTTCAAGGCCCAGATTGTTGAGTATTTTTTCGAGAGTTTCGGCGCTCTCAACCTTTGTTTCATACTCAACGTGCTGTTTGACTCCCATCGAATTGGGGACGAATTCCTTGTACGTGATAATCGATTCATTTTCGGTGGTGCGGATTCTTAAAACCGCTTTTTTAGCTTTCAGAAGATCATTGCCAAACAAACGGTTCTCTTCGAAAACCTCTCCTGAGAATTCGGCATTGAGGTCGTCCAATTCGTTCGCAACCTGATCCATATCCTCTTTTCTCAGCCGGTATTTCTTTTCAGTTTCGATACTCATATTCTTAATAAAAACCGAAATCGGTACCCTGCCGGGTTAAGCAACGCGACCGGTACCAAACTTGACCAATTGAATCCGCAATTGGTATTTCCGTCGTTTGACCCGTTTATCAAGATTGCTTGATCCACTTCCATACCTCGGGAATAGTCGCCCGTTTTCCGTACATAAGCATTCCGACCCGGTAAACGCGCGATGCAACCCAGGTGAGCCCGATGATTGTCACAAAATTCAGTATTATTGCCGTGGCAATCTGCCAGAAGGGCGGAATTTCGGCAAGAATTCTAACCGGCATCACAATCGGCGCAAAGAAAGGGGCGATCGAAACCCAAAACGCCAAATTCGAGTTTGGATCACGAACGACGGCGAAACAAAAATAGAGTCCGATCATCAGGATCATTACGGGCGGCAATGCGAACTGCCCTCCTTCCTGCATATTACTGACCATTGATCCGATAAGTGCGTAAATCGTCGCGTATATGAAATATCCAGAAAGAAAAAATATAAAAAAGTAGAGGATCATCAATGGGGTGATGTCGGGAATCTCCAATTCGA
>JBFGKW010000079.1:0-12715 GCA_041576495.1 Aridibacter sp.
ATGCTCTCCGGAATGAGCGCAGCTGAAATAATCGGCGCGATCCAAACTGACAATCTAGTGCACTTGAGCTCGATCCCGGGGATCGGCAAGAAAACGGCCGAGCGTTTGGTAATCGATTTACGCGATAAGCTCAGCGATATCGAAATTGGCCGGGCGGCCGGCAAAGCAGTTGGCGCAATTCGGGGCGGCGCAACCGGCAACGAAGTTTACGATGATGCGCTTTCCGCGCTTGTCAATTTGGGTTATCAACAAAAACCCGCAACTAAAGCGGTCGAGAACGCGATCGATGAAGGTACGGAATTGACAGTTCAGAAATTGCTGAAAAGGAGTTTGCAGTTATTGGCCAAGTGATTCTTATTTCGCTGCGCGATCGAATTCGAGTTCGGAATCGATTTTGCCGCGATTGGATTGTGCCAACGAAAATCCTGTACTATTCCCAATCATGCGAGATTGAGCTATTCCGCATAACAGCGACCGGCAGTCGGGATTGCCAAACCTCCGTTGAAAGTTGAATGTTGTTTTTTTAGCGCCGGTCGACTTTTTTCATTTTTGATTTTCGATTGCTCCCCTTGAGTTGGAATTGCAACAATGCCAAATGATTTCGAAATAATCGAATCACGAAGTGCTTCTGTTTTAAGTGATGAGGAGCGGCAGTTTGAACTATCGCTTCGTCCGACGAACCTCGGCGAGTATATCGGCCAAACAAAGATCAAGGACAATCTCCGGATTTATATGAAGGCGGCGCTTCAGCGACGCGAAGCGCTTGATCATATATTGCTGACGGGCCCCCCGGGAACCGGAAAGACTACGCTCGCGGGAATAACCTCAAATGAAATGGGTGCCGAATTTAAGTCAACTGCCGCACCGATAATTGAAAAGGCGGGTGATCTGGCCGCCCTTTTAACCAATCTCGAGGAAGGCGACGTGCTTTTCATCGACGAAATCCATCGGCTCAATCCCGCCATCGAAGAAGTGCTCTACCCGGGGATGGAAGACTACAACCTCGATATAATGATTGGTCAGGGAGCGGCAGCGAGGTCGATAAAACTCGAACTGCCGAAGTTTACGCTGGTCGGCGCTACGACCCGGCCCGGTTTAATTACTGCCCCGCTCCGGAGCCGCTTCGGGATTATCTTTAACCTTGATTTTTATACCGTCGATGATCTGGAAACAATTATTGAGCGTTCCGCCGGGATACTGAATGTCGAAATCGTCGAGTCCGGCGCACGTGAAATCGCAAAACGATCGCGCGGAACGCCCCGTATCGCCAACCGGCTGCTCCGCCGCGTAAGAGATTTTGCCGAGGTCGATTATGACGGAAAGATAACCGACGAAGTGGCCGGCGATGCGCTCAACCGGATGGAGGTAGATACTTTTGGCCTCGATGAAACAGACCGAAAGCTGCTTTTGACGATTATCCAAAAGTTTGACGGCGGACCGGTCGGGCTCGGAACGATTTCGGCGTCGATCAACGAAGAAAAAGATTCGATTGAGGAAATTATCGAGCCGTATCTGATCCAGACGGGATTTTTAAACCGCACGCCCCGCGGCCGGATGGCGACCCGTCTCGCATATGAACATTTCGGTCTCGATAACCTCTTGAGCCGCAATGCCGACGCACCCGGTTTATTTGGTTGAAAGCGAACCTCCGGCAACATCAGCCGGTTATGAGCTCCTTGATCTCGTTCAGCCGGAAATCACTGAGGTCACTGAAGAACCGATTTAACGGGGAATGGAGGCAAGCAGCGAACCTCAATTTTTCGTACTTTCCCATCCCTTGTTTGAAAGGTTTAATCTTGGTTTTCCCTTTTTTCGCGCCTCTCGGCCCTTTTAACCTCTGCGTCTGTCGACGGTCGGACAACATCTATCAGGCTATTGATCGCGTTCAGCAGCATCAGTACGATTGCCACCAAAAGTCCGGAAAGACCTGCGACAAATGTAATAAGGATGTAGTATACGATTGTGAAATATGATGCGGGAACCTGATCCGATTCCTGGAGAGGGATGTTAAGAAACAGAAGTAGTATTATGCCGGAGATCATGGCTGCGGTTGAAAGCAGGCCGATCCGCTGAATCCGCTTGAAGAATACCGCGTCAAACTCTCCTTCGGTTTGCTTGGTCAGGCTGATCATAGTCAGCATCAAAGCGATGATGGTTGCCGATGCCGTCACGACCGAACTTCCCAGGTATAGCGATGAAGAGGCCGGCGCCTCGAGTAATTGCCGGGCCTGATATCCGCTGTAGACCTGTCCGATAAACCATTGCCCGCCCAACGCGATTGAACCCGCCAGGATCCCTCCCACCAGCGCTTTTTTTGAGCCTAGAAACAACTTGTGCTCCGCTTTCTTTTGATTCTCTTCAGGCTCGGATTGATTTGTTAGTTTTATATTGTCGTCCGGCATTTATAGAGCAAATAATCCGATCATTCCGGTTTTACGATTCCAGCGAGACGATTACCGTCTGCACCCCGTCTTCTACTTTTATTTCCAGTATGTTGGGAGGCCGTCTTTTGGGAATCACGGTGATGCTACCGTCCCTTTCCAGGTAGGCCGATTTCACATCATCCGGTGTCTCGACATTTCCCTTTTTTCGAAGCGCCTGGAGCAGGTCGTTTTTCCCCAATTTGCTTTTTTCCATGGCAATTTTATCGATTTCACCGTCTTTTATCAGCTGTCTTTCCTCGTTCTTGACGATCCGGCTGGCCTTGTTGTAATGATAAGTGACATAGGAGATCGCGTAATGTATGACCATCAGCGTTGCGATCACGACCGACGCACTAAAAAGATTCTCCCTCCCGGTAATGGTCCGGCTCGGTATCGAGCCCACGACAAACCCCATCAAAATATCAAACGCGCTGTACCCGCCTAAAAACCTCCGTTTTCCAAGCCGTATCAGAAGTAGGGCGACACCGTAGACGATGATAGTACGGGTCAGGATTTGGACGATGGTCAACTCGGTAATGGTTTTTTCAACTCCGATCAACCAATAGAATAATTCCAAGAATTCTTGCTGCATAATCTTAATTTTTGAGAGTTACCGCCACCCAATACTCATTGTTCGGTCAGTGTGTTTGGTTCCGAAATTCGCTCAGACCCATTTTTTTTAACTGTATCCACAACCAAGTGCGGAAACGGAATATCGATGCCGGCATTATCCAACGCCTTCTTCGTGGCGGTGATTATCTGGTCGGATGCTTTGCGGGTAGCTGATTGTCTGGAATCGGTCCAATACAGCATGCACAGGTTTACCGATGAATCGGCAAGTTCTACCACGTCCACGTCGGGTGCCGGCTCTCCCAGAACCCCTTCTGTATTTTTGAGAATGTCCAACATAATCCGGCGGGCTTCCTCAATGTCGTCCTGGTAGCCGATACCGACGACGATTTTGGTGCGGCGCTGCGGAAAGGCGGTACGAACAAGAACAGATTCCATATAAAGCTCGTTATTCGGAATCACGACCCTTTCGCCATCGAGCGTCTTGATTTTGGTTGACCTGACATTTATTTCCTCGACAATTCCCTCAAAATCGCCAACCTTGATCTGATCACCAATCATAAAAGGGCGGTACAAAAGTATTAAAAACCCCGAGAAAAGATTCTGCAAAATATCTTTAAATGCAAAACCGAGCGCAACCGAACCGATACCAAGCCCGGTAATCAAATCCCCCGGGGAAATTCCGGGGAAAATCACGGTCGCCGAGATAAACAAACCTAAAATGATTATCAAAATATGGCCGATTCTCGCAACCAGCGAACCCAGCATCGAATCAAGATTGGCTTTCTCCGAGGCAATTCTGATAAATCTTCGGGCAAAAAATGCAATTCCCAGAAAGACGAGAAACACGACTAGGCCGACCCCTATTACGGGAAGCTGGGCAAAAAAGGCGTTTGCCATCTCAATTATCGTCGTTTGCGCATTTTCACTTGCCGACAAGACTTTATCGGTAGTTTCCTGAGCGTTGGCGCTATTTGGTTGTTGAAGCAATAGAATTTGTAACATTTTCCCCCCGGAATTCGCCATTCTTTTTAACCCGCTGCCCGCGTGCTATCATATTCGGCGACAAACAATAAAACATTGGCTGAGCCGTGTGAGTGCGGAATTGATAAACGCTCATCGTCACGCATTACAGATCGCGATGTAATCATCTCACCCCACACACAGTTCAATGCCTCAAATCTTTTTAATCCAAGCTTAGTGTAAATAGCAAAATATTAAAAACCCCTATGAACATTCTCAACAAAGTTGAAAACATCCACCGTTACAAAGATATCGCTGTCTTACTAGCCAAATACGGGCGCTCAGACTTGGTAAAACAGGCCGGTATGAATGAGATCCTCGCCGAAGAACACAAGCTGTCGGATGAAGAAATCGCAAAAGCTGATGAATTTGCAGGCGATCTTGAAAATCTAGGCAGCACCTATATTAAATTGGGACAGCTGCTCTCAACGCGTGCGGACATCTTCCCGCAGGAATATCTGGGGGCACTGGAGAGACTGCAGGACAGCGTCGAACCATTTTCCTTCGCCGAGGTTGAGAAAATTGTTTCTAAAGAAATCGGCGTCCGGATTTCGAAAGCCTTTTCCGAATTTGACTCCGAACCGATTGCCGCCGCTTCGATCGGCCAGGTTCATCGGGCGACGCTTCGCGACGGCAGAAAGGTAGTGGTTAAAATCCAGCGTCCCGGAATTCGGGAAGAAGTATACCAGGATCTTGAAGTGCTGGATGATATCGCCAAACTGCTCGATGAAAATACCGAATTCGGCAAGCGGTATGAATTTCAAAACACGCTGGTCCAGGTCAGAAAAAGTTTGATGCGCGAACTCGATTATACGAGTGAAGCGTCAAGCCTGACCATCATCCGCGAAAATTTGAAAGACTTCGACAACATCGTAATCCCATTGCCGGTAGAAGACTACACGACATCGAGGGTGCTCACGATGGATCACATTGACGGCAAAAAAATAACGGATTTGAGCCCGTTGCGGTTGATGGAACTCGATCGAGCGAAGCTGGCCGATGATATGTTCCACGCGTACCTTCAGCAGATCCTGGTTGACGGATTTTTCCATGCCGACCCCCATCCCGGAAATGTTTTTATCACTAATGACGGAAAGATCGCTCTGCTCGATATGGGAATGACCGGACGCCTGGCATCGGGTTTTCAGGAAAATCTGCTTGATTTGCTATTAGCCATCAGTGAGGGACGTGGCGATGATGTCGCCGATATTGCATTAAAGATCGGAGAGGAAAAGGAAGATTTTAGAGAAGCAGAGTTTAAGAGACTTGTCGGTGAGCTGGTCGTTTCTAAAGGCGGTGCGAAAATCGAAAAACTCGATGCAGGCCGGGTTGTTTTGGAGATCACAAAAATTTCCGCCGATTGCGGTTTTCGGCCGCCCCCCGAATTCACGATGATCGCGAAAACGCTTTTGAATCTGGACAGGGCCGTTTACACTCTTGACCCTGAATTTGATCCAAACGCTTCGATCCGCCGTCACGCAGCCGGAATTGTAAGCGAGAGGGTTGTCGAAAGCGTCTCGCCGGGATCGATGTTAAGCAACGCAATCGAAGTCAAACAGCTGGTCGAGAATATTCCGCCCAACCTAAACAAAATCCTCGACACCATTGCCAACAACGAACTTAAATTAAGTGTTGATGCAATTGACGAAAAAACGCTGATGATCGGTTTTCAAAAAGTGGCCAACCGCATCGCGATGGGGCTTGTCTTGGCCGCGTTGATTATCGGCGCTTCGATGCTTATGAACGTGGAGAGCGCGTACCAAATAATGGGTTACCCGGCGCTCGCATTCATACTTTTCTTGACCGCCGTGACGGGTGCGCTGCTGATGCTTTACACCATACTGTTTCGAGACCTGAATTAGGGATTGGGCCGGTGTCGCTCAACCGAATACCGGTCGCCACAACGACGGCCCCGTCAAAATGATTCGGATTCTGATTGATCGATGAAAATTCTAATCTATCTGCTGGGAATATTGGCGTTTTGTCTGACAATCCTTCCGTTTTCACGGTCGGGTCTATGGTGGATCAGGTTGGGTGAATTTCTCCGCGTGCAAATCGGGGTTTTGAGCGTTTCCGTCATTTTGCTTGTGTTGATATTCGCCCGGCCGCTCAATTACTATCGAATCGCGCTGATTTCCGTTCTCTCGCTTTGCGCGCTGTACCAGCTCATTTCCATACTTCCCTTCATTCCGCTTTATCCGATTCAGGTAGAGGCGAGCACCGTAACCAACCCGAAACGAACGATCAAGCTGCTGATTTCAAATGTTCTCATCGATAACCGGGATCCGGCAAAGCTGCTTAATTTGATTGATAAAGAAGATCCCGACGTCATATTACTGGCTGAACCCGACCAACGCTGGATCCGTGACGTCGAACCTTTGGATGAAAAATATCCCTATGCCGTCAAGAAACCACTGGACAACGCATACGGAATGGCATTGTTTTCTCGTCTGAAGCTTTCTAATACCCAGATTAAATATCTGGTTGAAGACGACATACCTTCAATTCATTCTGATATTACTCTTCCGTCAGGCGAAGTCATCCGATTCTATGGCGTCCATCCGCGCCCCCCCGTGCCGGGAGAAGCAACCACCTCGATCACGCGGGACGCCGAATTGGTAATGGTCGGGAAAATGGTCAAAAATACAAAAATTCCCACAATTATTGCCGGTGACTTAAACGATGTGGCCTGGTCGCAAACTACGACCCTGTTTCAAAAGGTCAGCGGAATGCTCGACCCGCGAATCGGAAGGGGATTGTACAGCTCTTTCCACGCCGATTACCCGTTTCTTAGATTTCCCCTTGATCACGTGTTTCATTCGTCACATTTTCGGCTGGTCGAATTGCAGCGTTTGCCCGATATCGGATCCGATCATTTCCCGTTGCTGATTGTGTTGACTATCGAAAACGATGCCCAGATATCTCACGACGAGCCCGAGGCGAACGTCAATGATTTGAAGCAGGCGGAACAGACGATTGAAGATGCAGAGGATAAGCTCAACCGGGACCTGCCGGAGGGAGATTCTCAATCAAATAATCGGCCAAAGAATAACTAACACCATGTGAATATATGTTTGATTGCCCTTTAAAAGAGCTGCAACCCCCGGAAAACCGGGATTGCAGCTTTTTTTAAAACCCGGATGGGCCGTACGCCGCTCCCCGTAAAATCAGGAGGGGGGCACCAAGGTAAACCTACGAATCCGTTGGGGCGTCATCAACGTCACCAGTGTCGCCGCCGACAATCTCGGTTTCATTTCCGTCGCCCGCTTCGGATTTTTCCAGCAGTGAAGCACTGGTTACCAAATCATCCCCGCCGGTCCGGATGAGCATCACTCCCTGGGCCGAACGTCCGGTTTCGCGTATGTTTTTAACCCCGATTCGGATCAGCTTGGCCTGCTGAGTGATGATCATAATCTCCGAATCCTCCTCGACCGGGAATGATGCGACGACGTTTCCGGTCTTATCCGTAGTCTTCATATTAATAACGCCTTTGCCCCCGCGTTTTGTCAGGCGATAGGTGTCGACTTGCGTGCGTTTGCCAAAACCCTGCTCTGAAACAGAAAGGATCTTGTCTTCACCGTCGGGCGAAACGGCACACATCCCGATCACATAATCATCTTTCCGTAGGCGGATGCCGCGTACCCCTCGGGCGGCGCGGCCCATCGGACGAACATCGCTTTCCCTAAACCTGATTGCCATCCCCTGATGGGTCGCGATCAATATTTGACGGGTTCCATCGGTCGGAATGATGTCGAGCAGCTCATCGCCTTCATCGATGTTGATGGCATTAATACCATTGACACGGATATGCTGATATTGGGATAGGGCCGTCTTCTTGATCGTCCCTTTTCTCGTTACCATCGTAACAAAGACATCATCCGTGAAATCCCTGACCGGAAGCACGCCGACAAGGCGTCTGGCCGATGGAATACTCACCAGGTTGACGATTGCCTTTCCCCGTGCCGACGGCAGCGCATCCGGTATTTCATGTACCCGAAGCTTATATACCTGTCCGTCATCGGTAAATACCATCAAATAATCGTGGGTGGACGCGACAAATAAGTGGCGCACGAAATCTTCATCTTTGGCCGTCGCACCAAACCGCCCTTTTCCGCCGCGGCCCTGTTTGGAATAGGTTGCGATCGGCGTCCGTTTTACGTACCCGGCCTTGGTAACCGTAATCGCTACTTCCTCATCCGGTATCAAATCTTCAATGTTCAACTCGACGCCGGCGTCGATGATTACCGTCCGGCGTTCATCGGCGAACGTTTTTCGTACCTCTTTGAGCTCATCGATGACAACCTGACGCAAAACCATATCGTTGTTGAGAATATTTTCGAGCTCGGCAATATACTTGATAATCTCTTCATATTCATCTAGTATCTTTTGCCGTTCGAGCGCAGATAGTCTTCTGAGCTGCAGATCGAGTATTGCCTGAGCCTGAATCTCGCTGAATTCAAGGCCTCCGATAACCTTTTCGAGTTCATCCAAAAACTTGCCGAGCTTAATCTCGGCAGGCACACCGCGCCAGGTTGAACTTCCGCGGATCGTCTCGAAATCTGCCGTCAGCCATTTCTTGGCTTCATCGACTGATCCCGAATTCCTGATTAGCGGAATGATGTAATCGAGCGCATCGATTGCCTTGTTAAGGCCTTCCAGGATATGTGCCCGCGCCTGAGCCTTTTTGAGATCGTATTCGGTCCGGCGTTTGACTACTTCCCGCCTGAAATCGACAAACGCCTCGAGCATTTGCTTGAGGTTGAGGATCTTCGGCTGGCCGTCGACAATCGCGAGATTGATAATACCGAACGAACTCTGCAGCGGTGTCAATTTAAATAACTTATTCAACACCACCTGCGGCACCGCATCACGCTTCAATTCAATTACTACCCGCAGCCCTTCCCGGCTCGACTCATCCCTGATCTCCGAAATTCCGTCAAGCCTCTTGACGTGCACGAGCTGGGCGATCTTCTCGATCAAACGCGCCTTGTTGAGCTGATATGGAATCTCGGTTATGACAACCGCATTGCGCTCCTTGGTTCCACGGCCGATCAGGTCAATATTGGCTTTGGCGCGCATTTTTATTATGCCGCGCCCTTCTTTGTATGCACGGTGGATTTCCTCGCGGCCGTAGATAAATCCGCCGGTCGGGAAATCCGGGCCGGGCACAAACTTGATCAATTCATCAATCGTCGTCTCCGGGTTTTGAACCAGCGTGATAGTAGCATCGATAATTTCACCCAGGTTATGAGGCGGAATTTTCGTTGCCATCCCGACTGCAATTCCTTCCGAGCCGTTGGCCAGAAGATTCGGGATTCGGGTCGGCAGGACGACCGGTTCGGAAAGCGACTCATCGTAGTTAGGGAGAAAATCGACGGTTTCCTTTTCAATATCGGCGAGAACTTCATTCGTCAGCCGCTCCATCCGGACTTCGGTATAACGCATTGCCGCCGCCGAGTCGCCATCGACCGAACCAAAATTGCCCTGCCCGTCGACGAGCGGATACCGCATCGAGAATTCCTGCGCCAGCCTTACAACCGTGTCGTAGACCGCCGTATCACCGTGTGGGTGATATTTACCGATGCAATCGCCGACGATACGGGCAGACTTTTTGTATGGCTTATTATAATAATTCCCGAGTTCCTGCATCGCCCAAAGTACGCGCCGGTGGACGGGCTTTAAGCCGTCCCGAACATCGGGCAGCGCACGTCCGACGATAACGCTCATCGCATAATCGAGATACGATCTGCGCATTTCGTCTTCAATATTGATTTGTTCTTGTTCTAAAACATCCATGGCATCTTCCTGACTGATTTATTCGGAGCGGATTTATCGAAAAATTACAAAAAGGGTGGAAATCAAAAAAGTTGGATTTTTGTTCTCGTAAGATGTACTATTTTACTAGGATTCAGGCTCGTTCGCAACCGTCCGCTGGGTTTCGAGAGCCTCAGATTTTTGTAAGTTTTCCCGAATTACAAAGAGTTAGAAAACCGATCTCCGAATTCCTTTTTTGCCCCCTTATTATGAGTGAGTCAATCAAAAACGACCGCCGGTTGGAGCGGCACTCAATCGAACTGTTGGCGCGCGTCGAAGGAAGGGATTCAGCGGGAAACAAATGGGACGAAATGACGCGGATGAATGACGTTTCTGCGTTTGGCGCAGCGGTCGGAATTGACCGCGAGCTTCCGGTCGGAAAGCTGATACTGCTGACCGCGATGATGCCTCGGCAGTTTCGATCTTACGATTTTATGGAACCTCAGTACCGTATCTGGGGGGTTGTCAGGAGCTGCCGTGAGGCCAAGGGAATCGGCAAATCAAAACCCTATATTCTCGGGATTGCATTCGTCGGAAGAAATCCACCGCCAAGCTACATATCCGATCCGGACACACTTTACGAAATCACGCTTAAACCGGGCACCGATCTTTACGAGTTGCGCCCGAAACCTAATTCAAATATTCAAACGGAAACCTTTGTCGAGCGCGAGACCCGTTATCAAATTCCGATCAACGTCATTGCGGAGGCACTCGATAAAAACAGCAATGTCATCGGCCGCGAAGCGGCTGTGATGGAAAATGTAAGCCGTGGAGGCGCCGCAATTTTCAGTTCGCTCGATGTAAATGAAGGGGGGCTCGTACGACTGACAAGTGATGAGTATAATGCAACCCTAACCGGGGTCGTCAGAACAAGACGCGTAGGAAACGACGGTATACCGCGGCTTCATCTCGAGTTTATAGACGGCGAATTCCCTCTTGGCGGTATTGACGGAATTTGACGTTTTCCGGCCTGCTGCAATTAATTTTGTGAATTCAAGTTTGAGAGAAACCGGCGCCTACTCCAACGTCCTGGTCGGGTTAATCCGGCAATTTTCACTCGCCGCAGGCAAAATTCTGTGGCGCGTTAGATTTCACGGCACCCGAAATATTCCGAACGGCCCGGATTCGGGCTTGGTCATTGCCTCTAATCACCAGTCGTATATTGATCCGTTTTTAATCGGAATCCCGATTAGGCGAAAAATATTTTTTATGGCCTGGGATAAGGCGTTTGATTGGCTCGTAATCGGGAAGCTGATTCGAAAGCTCGGTGCATTTCCCGTGGATTTGGGCACGAGCGGCAAGGTTGCAGCAACCAAGAAGGCGTTGTCAATACTCCGGGAAGGTAATGCATTAATGGTTTTTCCGGAGGCTGCCCGTGAATTTTCTAACGGTAAGCTTTTGCCTTTTAAGGCGGGCGCCGTGAGGCTTGCACTTGAATCGGGTGTCCCGATTTTGCCGGTTACGGTGAAAGGCGCCAACCGTGTCTGGTCACGCGATCACAAATTCCCGCGGCCGGGCAGAATCGAAATCTATTACCACCCGTTATTGGAATTGAAACCCACCCCCGCCGCAGCCCGGATAACCGATTCAGTTGCCCAGGCGAATGAGGAATTGCGAAGGATAATCTCGTCTGTTTAATCCAATGTCGGCGGCTTCGGTATCGGCGGCAGCCCCCGTCGTTTCCGCCGCTGATTTTCAATTTGGCGCCAGCGCTCGAGTGAGCGCCGGACTTTTACTTTTTGCTCGGGAGACAGGCGCTCAAACTCTTCGCGTGAAATTGGCGGCTTGGGCGGAATATCGGTGCGGTCCCTGGTTCTGATATCCCTTGAACCGATCGTGACATCTTTGGTTTCCACCTTCGAATCACTGACCGTTACGTCTTTGGTAATGACTTCTCCCGTCGATACCTGAACGTCGCCACTTTTTACTCCTTTCTCCGAGCCGTTATTGACCCTTGATTGTTCTGCCCTTCGACGACTCTTTTCATCGGATTGCGATTTTTGGGGGGTTTTGGTAGCTTCCTGAGCCATTGGATCAGCATCTTCCCCCGGACTTTCACCATCCTGTTCGGTCAGCAAGGGCAAATCCGGCGTCTCAACGGGCTCCGGTATCTCCGGGTTCATAGAATTTGATGTCTCTTCGCCGTTCATTTCGCGATTTTCGATGTCGACAGCGGACGAAGACGGGCTGAATATGCCGGGATTCAATAAATAAACGCCCGCCGCCACGCTTCCGACCAGTATCAAAATCCCGGCGGCCAATGCAGCCGTAAACTGACTTCGATTCGAAAAACTGCGCGTGATTAATCCCCTCTCTAAATTCGTATCCTTCTGACGAGGGGTTTTGCTTCTGATATCAGTAGGCGGACCGGCGATTTTCGTTACAAACGACCCCTGTTTCCCGGAAGCAACCGGTAATGCGACGGTTTCCTTTTCCGTCTTCGAAAGGTAGCCCGAATCAACAGGCATCACCTTGGTTTCTTTTGAGAAGAAGTTTGTATCACGCGGGCCTTCCGATTCAATTAAGGGGTCGGAGATAGGCCGGGTTATTCCGCCGACATCAAGCAAACGGCGCATCTCGTTGGCAGATTGCGGACGCTGATTCGCGTTAAGCGACATTGTCTTCATCAACAGGCCGCTGAGGTCGTCCGGAACCGCTTTGTGGATTTCGTTTGGCGGTTGGAGCGGGTCTTTCTCCTCGTTTAGAACCATCATCACACGGGTCAGGGCGTCGGCCGGCGGCTTACCGGTAACGAGATGATAAAGGGTCGCTGCCAACGAGTAGAGATCGCTTCGCGGATCGGTACCGGTCCCCTGAATTTGTTCGAGTGAGGCATAGTTTCTCGAGTATCCAAAGATGCTGTTAGCCGCAGTTTGATAATTGGC
>JBFGKW010000080.1:0-12506 GCA_041576495.1 Aridibacter sp.
ACGGCCGCCAGGAGACCTTCGACCTCCTTGTTATCAACGCCCGGATTATCGACGGTACCGGAAACCCCTGGTTTTATGGTTCGGTCGGCGTCCGGGACGGAATGATCGCGGCAATCGGGGATCTCGACCCAAAAAATGCAAAACAGGTTGTCGACGCTGAAAAAAACATCGTCTCGCCCGGATTCATCGACGTCCACGCCCACACCGAAGAGATATTCGAGAATCCCAAAGCCGAAAATTTTATCAGAATGGGAGTAACCTCGGTGATAACCGGCAATTGCGGGAATTCGGCGGATGATCCGGGCGAATTTTTGGGACGCATAAAGGACGAACCGCTGGCGGTCAATCTTGGGACCTTGATCGGACACGGCGCTGTTCGCAAAGCGGTGGTCGGGCTGGATGACCGCGAGCCCACGCGAGACGAGCAGTTAAAAATGAATGAATTGGTCGAACGTGGAATGCGTGACGGCGCGCTCGGGCTTTCGACCGGACTGATATACGTCCCGGGTACGTTTGCAAAGACCGCGGAAGTCATTGAATTGGCCCGTTCTGCCGCCAAATACAATGGTGTGTATGCAAGTCATATCCGGGACGAAGGCATAGAGGTCGTTGCCGCGATTGACGAAGCGATCAATATCGGCGAAACGGCGAAGATGCCGGTTCAAATCTCCCACTTTAAAATTGCCAGCAAGAACCTCTGGGGTAAAAGCGACCTGACGATCGGACTCGTCGCGGCGGCGAGAAAGCGCGGCGTACAGGTGACTGTCGATCAGTACGCGTACACGGCGTCTTCGACCTCGCTTGATGCCCGGCTTCCGGCCTGGGCGATCGCCGGCGGGCGTGAAGAAGGGGCAAAACGGATTGAGGATCCGGAAACCCGGAAGAAAATCATCAGCGATATTAAAAAGTATTTGAGGTTGCGGGGATTTGAGGATTTCAGTTTTGCTTATGTCTCAAATTACAAGCCGAATGCTGATTTTAACGGCAAGAATATTGTTGAGATTACGAAGATGACACGAGGCACCGACGATCTTGACGCGCAGATCGAACAGATATTTGAAATGTATCCGACCGGGCGGGTTCAGATGGTTTATCACATGATGGATGAATCTGATGTTCAAAACATAATGAGGCAGCCATTTACGATGTTTGCCGCCGATTCGGGCGTCCGCCGTTATGGAAGCGGGGTTCCCCATCCGCGCGGTTACGGCAACAATGCGAGGGTTCTCGGCAAGTACGTCCGCGAACTTGGAATCATCACATTGGAAGAGGCTGTCAGAAAGATGACGTCACTTCCGGCTCAAACCTTCGGCCTTGCCGACCGCGGACTGCTCAAGAGAGGAATGGCCGCGGATATCGTCATCTTCGACGAAAAAACGGTGACCGATAAGGCAGGGTTCGAAAACCCGCATCAATACTCCGAAGGATTTCGATTCGTAATTGTAAATGGGAAGATGGTTGTGAGCGGCGGCGCGATGACCGGAGAAATGCCCGGGGCGGCATTGATGGGAAAAGGAATCCGCTGAGAGCGGATCTCGACGGAGATAGGCCGTTAATAATTTGTCCAGATGCGGATTTTCCCATATTATTTAGATGTCATCACAACAAAGAAGACAGCGATTTCCCGTCAAGGCGATGGGCGGGAATCGATCCGGAGTGATAAATGAGCAAATCGATCCGCTTTTATGACTATGTAAATCATCCGTACACCGAAGTTCGGGACGCACTCAAGGCCGATGCGTTGACTGTCTTTAGAAATGCGACCAAGGTCGCGGCCGACCGGGCGCGAACCGTTGCGTCCGAACTCCACGTCAATGTCGCGGGCATCGAGATCGGGACCGATATTTCGATTTCCGTCAATTCGATCGTCGAACGAGAGAAAAAAGTGATGTCGCCCGTGACGACTTCCATCGAGCTCGAATGGGAATCTTCCAAAATGCCTCATTTGTTTCCGTTGATGAAGGCCGAACTTTCAGTTTTTCCGCTGACATCTACCGAAACCCAGCTTGTCTTGGCGGGTGATTATGAACCGCCGCTCGGTTTGCTCGGAAACGCGGTAAATGCGGTCGTCGGACACCGGATCGCGGAAGCGTCAGTCCATCAATTTATCACGGATGTCGCCGTCTACCTGCGAAACGAACTGGCGAGAGGCGGCTAACATTCGGCGGTCCCGCGGCTTCAAATAACTTTGAATTCTTCAGGAAAGTGATGAACTTTTCGCGCGTTCCGTACGCCTCACAGCGTAAAAAGTATTTATTATCGGGCCCAGACGAACGCGCGTTTCTTCGATGATCGTCGTATTGGCGGAAGTTATGGCTGACCGACTGCGACTATTTCTCTTTAACTTACGCGTTAATAAATGAGATCATATTGACTTCGAATTTTATCGAGAGGTGGTTGAAAAATGAATGTTCACGAAATTGCTCCCGGTGTTTTCCGGATTTCGACCTTTGTCCCCGAATTTAATCTCCAGTTTAATCAGTTTCTAATCAAGGACGAAGAACCGCTCCTGTTTCATACAGGAATGAAAGGGATGTTTCCCGATGTTTATCAGGCGGTGTCGAAACTCATTGATCCGGCAACGCTGCGCTGGATCGGTTTCAGCCATTTCGAATCCGACGAATGCGGCTCGCTCAATGAATGGCTCGAAGCGGCGCCCGACGCAGAACCGGTCTGCAGCCTGGTCGGGGCGATGGTCAGCGTCAATGATTTCGCGGTCCGGCCGGCCCGGGCTATGGCTGACGATGAAATTCTGGAAACAGGACAAAACCGATTCCGGTTTTTGCGGACGCCTCACGTGCCCCATTGCTGGGAGGCCGGACTCTTGTTTGAGGAAAGCAACGGGACCCTGTTCTGCTCGGATTTGTTGACCCACGAGGGGGATGTCGAGCCGCAGACTTCAAATGACGTGGTCGGCAGGTTTGAAGAGGGGCTGGTGGCGGCCGAAGCCGGACCCTTTGCCAATGCCTATCCATATAGTGAAAACACCGGTCGTATTTTTGAAAAATTGGCCGGATTGAAACCCAAAACACTTGCCATAATGCACGGTTCTACATATTCCGGCGACGGCGAGAGCATCCTTCACGACACTTCGCGGGTGATGAGAAAGATACTGGCGCCGGAGCAAGGTCAGGCGGCGTGAGAGAACCGCGTCGGGCACGCGATTAAGAATTTGACCCAAGCCGCCGAACCCCGATTTCTAACTCGGTGCGAAATATTTCGCAGATCTCGATCTGTGATAGTCTTTTGCCGTACCACAAGAGGAAGCAAAAACTATGGACGAGGGCATACTATCGATACCGCTTCTGCTCGGCACGCCGCGGAAGGACCGGCAGAGCGAATGTGTTGCAAAATGGGTGTTCGCCAAGATGCAGGAGCGCGACGAGATCGAGCCGCAGTACTTTGACGTCCGCGACTTCGATTTGCCGCGGGATCATTATGGAACGGAATTAAAAGACCGGTTTCCGGAATGGCGCGACGCCGTTATCGGGGCCGACGGGCTGGTTTTGGTAACCCCCGAATACAACCACGGTTATCCGGGCACTATGAAAAGCGTGCTCGACGTTTTGCTGCCTGAATATATCCACAAAGCGGTCGCCTTTGTCGGAGTTTCCGCCGGCGTCTGGGGCGGAACCCGGGTGATCGAAGCCTGCGTCCCGATGGTTCGCGAACTGGGCCTCGCGGTAACGTTTTCGGATCTCAATTTTCCTCAGGTGCAAAAGAAGTTTGACGAGGGCGGCGTACTCCTGGACGACGCTTACCATAAACGGGTCGGCGAATTCCTGGACGAGTTGGTCTGGATGAGCCGAACCCTGAAATGGGGCCGCCATAACCTGGCTTCCAAGTTCCATTCTTAGTCGCGATCGTCTTCTTCAAAACCTACATTCGGGCACCGGCCGGGCCATTTTATTGCATAAAGCGGCAATATATCTATATGATAGCTGGAAGTATTTTTTTAATGCTCCCTGCTCTGCCCGGTTCAATGGATTCTGGCCGAATTTTCGGGAGTACTTATTGACGGCAGACATCCATTGACTATAGAGGTATTTCGTTATGACTGATAAATGGATGATTCGAGGAAAGGAGTTTTCAAACTGTAACTGCGCTTTTGGCTGTCCCTGCCAGTTTAATGCACCATCTACCAACGGATTCTGTGAGGCTGTGGCTAACGCTCACATCGACGAGGGATATTTTAACGACACCCGGCTCGACGGACTTAATTACGTAATGCTGCTTCATTGGCCCGGAGAAATTGCCGAGGGCAACGGCCAAGCACAACTGATCGTCGACGAGCGCGCGGATCCGGAACAACGTGAGGCGATACAAAAGATAACCAGCGGGGAATCGACGGTTCCCGGAACAACCCACTATTCCGTATTTAGCGGCACGATGTCCGAGGTATTTGAAACGCTATATGCGCCGATCGAAATGAGTATCGACGTCGATGCGCGCCGGGCGACATGCAAGATTGAAAATATGGTGGATTCGGTCGGAACCCCCCTCATCAACCCTTTTACGGGTGAGGAATCGCGGGCCGGGATCCATCTGCCCGCTGGATTCGAATATGACTATGCGGAAGTGGGCGTCGGAAACTCCAAGTGTTCGGGGGCGATCAAGCTTGATTTAAGCGAAAGCTACGGTCAGTTTAATATCCTCCATATGAATCAGGATGGGGTAATCAGATAGATGTCGATTCAGACCGATCCGGCTGGATGATTTGCCCGACTCGACTTTTAGCAGGGAATTAACCCCGCCGTTTCGACGACCGGCCCGCGATTGTTATATTTGATGGTCCTGTTCCGGCTGTCGAATTTATACGGAATTTCCCTAAAAGCGGGGAATTCTGATAGGATACCGAAATAATCAACCGCTAACTAATTCAACGAATATCAGCCAACCTCTTACCGTTGGCTAAATTTTTTGATACCGCGCCCCCGGAAGGGGAATAAATAATAATCGAGGAGGCAATAATGAAGAAATTGACTTTATCAATAACGATTCTCGCCATCACCGCCGCGTTCGTCCCGGCCCAATTCAAGCTAAAGGTTCCCAAGATACCAAAAACCTCTAAACCACAAACCGTAACGCAAAAACCTGTTGAAACACCGGTTCAAACAACCCAACCGGCCCGTGCCGGAAGGCAACTTGTTATGGATGACGGATATACCTTTTTTGACGCGGAACCGGTCGAGGAATACAACTCCAAACTGCGTCTTCAACAGGACATCGGCTGGTACCTGCGTTCGGACTTGCGGTTGCTCGGAACGTTTCCGGAGCGGAGCGCCTTTAAGGTAGTCGTTAAAAAAGACGGTAAATCGCTGTCCGAGGTCCGGTGCGAAGGAAATATCTACCAAAAGGCGACGGATTCTGCATTACGCACGGAGATGCAAAGAAGAGGCAAGGACCTGGGATTCGAAGACTTTATGTATTCCGAGCGATGTTTTGACAAGGAATCCGCAATTAAACCGGTCGGAAAATTCGATGTCGAGATACATTTCATTGACGGCGACACCGATGCCGAGTCGCTGGTCAGAACCTACAAGATCGACGTTCACAAGGCGACCCGGGTGAGGGGTTCGACGACAAACCCGCAGCCCGATGTCTCGCATTATTATGTCCAGCGCCACGCCGAGGCCGCCGTCGCGTTTATCCATTTAAGCGGAACTCACACCGGTTCGGACAGAAACGGCCGGACCTCATATTTTCGCAATGAGCCCTCTACGAGTTCAACTCCGGACTACGAGCAGCTGATCGTCTATTTCAGCGTTTCACGCGGACGCAGCACGAAGTCCTCGGGTTCCCCGTTTCTGCGGTGCTCGGTCAACGGAGAGCGGATCAGATTGCCGCGGGACAGTGTCTCATTGGGAAGTTCGATCCGCGCGGATGAATACGCGATCTATACCGACCGGATCGCACCCCAATTCAAGCGTGGATCGGCCTATCGCGACGATGTCCGGTTCGGCATCTATACGGCTGCGCTTCCCCTTTACACCGGCGAAGGGGAATACTCAAAGCCCCCGATGAAGATTGAAGATAGCCCGGGCAACTGGGAATGTGCGATCCTGTCAAAAGGGGTCGAATACCGCAGATTGCGATGGACAGTCGGGGCCGACGGCAAGATCGCCGAGCATCCCGAGCAAACGAGCGGCAATGTTAATCTCTATTACAAAACCTATCTGGTCGATATGGATATCGCTCCCAACGGCGGGCCCTTCGATTTCCGGTTGATGCCGATGCCGGCCGCAGGACTCTTTTACGGCATCCCGTGGTCAAGCGCAGAAGGAAAAGCGATGGCGGCGAGAGTTCCGAAGCTGGGCAGGCCGTTCCACGTGCCGTCAAATAAGGCTAACTGAGAGGGCACCATCAAGGAGGAGCAGAATGACAAATATGTATCGGTCAATTTACGACCGGCGATGGGCGGATTCGATGATCATTCTCGTGGTCCTCTGCTTCATTTCGCTCGGCTGCCTGGGTCCGGGAAATGCAGAAAGCAAATGCGAGGGAACGGTCAAAAATGACGGCAAGATTTACCGGGGCTCGGCGGACGATGAAAAACAAGCCGGACTAAACGCCTGCAACAAATATTGCATCGACGAGGATTCCGAATTCGACGGTATGTACCGGGTTTGGCTCGACTCGGCAGCCGGAAAGCGTGCGGCCGAAAAGCTGAAACGTGAACCGACCCGGGAAGATTCGCTGATGGAGAGCGACAGGCTCCTCGATTACGTTACCAAGAACTGCGCCAATCGATGCGTAAAGGAGGCCAATAACGGGAAACACACGCTGGATGTGAACTGCCGAAAGAGCTGATGTGCAAACCAGCTGAATTCGGCAGCCGCCGATATACCCGTCAGCTTTTAAGGGAAGCGTTATGAGAAAACAGATGATTTACACCAATACGCCGGGTGTTCCCGGGCGGGAGATAGCGGAAATCCTCGGCGTGGTCACCGGTAATGTCGTGCAGTCGAAGCATGTCGGGAGAGATATAATGGCGGCGCTAAAGGGCGTCGTCGGAGGCGAAATTAAAAGCTACACCGAGATGCTGACCGAAGCGCGGTATATGGCTATCAGCCGGATGGTCGAGTCGGCGCTTGAGATGGATGCCGATGCGATCGTCAGTCTGAGGTTTACGACGAGTTCGATAATGAGCAACGCGTCGGAAATCCTGGCCTATGGAACCGCGGTAAAATTGAAGACCGTCGAGAGGTGATTATGATCAGCGGCGCGCATATTATTATTTACAGCACCGATCCCGAAGCCGACCGAGGTTTTTTTCGAGACGTTCTCAAGCTCGATCACGTCGATGTCGGAGACGGCTGGCTGATTTTCGGTTTGCCGCCTTCGGAGGCGGCATTTCATCCATCAAAGAAAAATGATGTTCACGAATTATTTTTGATGTGTGAGGATGTCGAGGCGTTTATCAATGAAATGAAGCGCAGCAAAATTGCCTGTGACGAAGTGGAAAACGCCGGGTGGGGACTTGTGACGCGTCTGGAGCTGCCGGGAGGCGGCAAACTGGGCGTCTATCAGCCAAGGCACGAAAGGCCATAATCCGGGGCTCTGTTATACTCCGCCAAAAACGGCAGCTGCGATCTTGATGTCCTGAACCGCAACCCCGGTCAGATCGGCGATCGTGATCTGCTCTTCTGAAGTTCTTCCCTCGGCTCTACCCGAAATGATATTCCCCAGTTCGGTTATTTTGTCGGAAGCAATTCGGCCGGTTTCGACTGCCCGGTGAATTTCCCCCCGCTTGAGACACTGCTCAATACTGTCAGCGACAACCAAATCCGCGGATTTCAGAATTTCAGAATCGAGTTCCTGTTTATCTGGCGTGTCCGATCCGACGGCGGTGATGTGGGTTCCCGGCTGGAGACCGACGGCGGTGAGAAGCGGCTCTTTGGAAGGAGTCGTGGTGACTATCAGGCGGCAATTGATGAGAACCTCGTTTGCGTTTAACGTGCCTTTGACCGAAAATCCTTCCTCCTCCATCGCGCGGCGGTATTCTTCGAGTTGCTTCGCGCCCCGTCCCCAGGCCAATACATCGCGGCACCCGGTTACTTCCCTTAAATACTCCAGCTGAAGGCGGGCCTGGATGCCGGTGCCGACGATGCCGATCCGCATCACAGTTTTCGGAGCCAAATATTTCGCCGCGATGGCTCCCGCTACGGCGGTCCGAAGATCGGTCAGATGACCCTGGTCAAGCAGCGCGCAGACCGGTTCGCCCGTTTCCTGTTTGAACAACATCATCAAACCGTTTGACGAAGACAGGCCGATCGCCGAGTTTTCATAAAATCCGGATGCTATTTTTATGACGTAATGATCATCTCCCTTGAGATACCCGTATTTGATATGGACTTCGCCTTTATCGAGCAGTAATTCGCCGACCGGCGGCACAACCGCCTTCCCATCGGAATAGGCTGCGAAACCCTTTTCGATTTCCGTGATGAGATCGATCGACGGCAAAATCGCCTTTATCTCTTTGAGCGGGATTATTTTCATTTATTCAACCCGAGCACAATCTTCGGAGCGCAATCTTCGAAGCGCAATCTTCGGAGCGCATTCTTCGGAGCGCAAGCATCCCTGCTTGCGAGCTTGCGATTTTCAGCAAGCTTTCCCCGAAACGATCGGAGACTTGACCACCCGTTTCAATCGCCCCCGGCAATCGCGCAAGCTTCCCCCGAAACGATCGGAAACTCGATCCCCGTTTCGATCGCCTCCGGCAATCGCGCAAGCAAGGATGCTTACGCTCCATCTCCAACTACCTACGCTCCATCTCCAACTACCTACGCTCCATCTCCAACTACCTACGCTCCATCTCCAGCTACCTACGCTCCATCTCCAACTACTTACTCTCCATTAGAAGATCTCTTTCAAAGTTTCGACCCCGATATTGGCGCCGCAGACGATAATGACGACATTCTTGCCGGCGTAAGCCGCGCGCGTTTTCAAAAATGCGGCGATCGGGACCGCCGCCGCCCCCTCGATCTGCATATGATGGGTATCCATAAACTCGATGAGATTTTCCTTGATTTCATCTTCGGTTACCGTGACGTAACGGTCGACCAACTCCTGACAGGGCTTAAAGGTGATCGAACCGTCTTCAATCCCGCCGGCCGTGCCGTCGGATAATGTCGGCAGCGAAGGAAGGTCGCCGACCAGTTTTCCCAACCCGACCGACCGGATCATAACCTGTGAATTTTCCGGTGAACAGCCGATTATTTCGACATCGGGGCAGACCGGTTTTAGGTATCCGGCGATCCCGGAGATCAACCCTCCGCCGCCGACGGCGATAAAAACGGCATCAATGCGGTCAAGCTGGTTGAGCAATTCGACGCCGATCGTCCCCTGTCCGCCGATCGTTTTCGGGTCATTATATGGCGGAACATAGGTGCTGCCGTTTTCTTTAGCAAATTTCCGGGCGTGGTTTTCGGCTTCGATCGGATCATCGCCGTATTCCCTGACTTCGGCACCCAGCCTTCTTATAGCATCAATCTTCGAACCGCTTGCTCCCTTCGACACAAAAACGATTCCCCGGGCGCCGGTCCGACTGAGGCTGTACGCCACCCCCGCGCCGTGATTACCCGTCGACGCCGTCACCACGCCGCGCTTTAATTCCTCTTTTGTAAGGGAAAGGATCTTGTTTAGCGCGCCGCGAGCCTTAAACGAACCGGTATGCTGCAAATTCTCGAGTTTAAGATAGACATTGGCGCCGGTCTTTTGGCTGTAAAAAGCGGATTTCTCGAGAATCGTTTGGCGGATGTGAGGCCTGATCCGTTCGTATGCTTCGGTTACTTCCTGGTGTATATTCATAATTCGGCCGCGGCCGGCCCCGTTTTAAATTCCCTTCCGACCCAATACGACAGCGCTTCGCCGGAGCTAACCAGCCGCCGCCTGCGCTTTAATCTCCAAAACCAGTTCGCCGATCCGGTCGAGCGCAGCCGTCATATAACCGTGGGGCAGCCCGAAGCTGATCCGGACAAGATTATCCAATCCAAAATGATCGCCGGGAACGATCAGTACGCTTTTTTCTTCAACCAGCCGGTCGACAAATTCTGTCGAATTAATATCGAGGTCGTATCTTACAAATGCGATCGCCGCGGCATCCGGGGGAGTCAGGCTAAACATGCTTCCGTGCATATCCATCCACTTCTTGAGCACAGGGTAACCATCGCGGATGTACTTTCGGGTCCGTGCAATTATTCGGGGCCTGACCTCCGGTGAAAGCGCGAGCGCGGTCAGATGGTTGGAAAGCATCGAGGTGCTCAACGTAATATACTCGTGTCTCGCCCAAAGCTCGTCGAGCGTTTCCCGGGGCCCGGCCGCCCACCCGGTCCGAAGACCGGGGAGCCCATAAGCCTTGCTCATACTTCCAATCGCGATAACCTTGTTGTAACGGCCGTAAAAGGAGTCGGTCTCCTTATCGGTCAGCCTCTCGGCGCCTGCATAAACTTCGTCAGCCAGTATCCACGCGCCGTTTCTTTCGGCAATAGCCACGATTCGGTCCATCTCTTGTTCGGTCAGCACCCGTCCGGTCGGGTTGTTCGGATTGCAGACCGCGATCATCTTCGTTTCCGGTGTTGCCGCCGCTTCAAGCTGATCGAGATCAGGGGCCCAGCCTTCCTCCTCGCGAAGGTCAAACGTCCCCACCCTGAGGCCGTGGTTTTTGGCGACGCCCCATATCTGCATATAGTTTGGCGCCATAATGACGATTTCATCACCGGCCGAAAGGAGAGTCCTGATTGCCAGATAATTCGCCTCGATCGCACCTACAGTGACAAGCACGTTGTCAGAGGTCGCCCCCTCGTACATCAGCGCAATGTTTTCCCGCAATTCCGGGATGCCGTTGACGTGGGGATAGTTTAATTCCGTAGCCAGAAGCGACTCCAGATGCCCCGGATCGAGGTCGAGAAGCTCGCCGAGAAGCAACGGGTGAACGCCGCTTTCCGACAGGTTGTATTCAACGCTCTGTTCGAACTTTGACATCATTCGTTCCATCACGAATGGGTGGAAATTGTCCATTTGGCTATCTCTCTTCCGGTCAGAATATTCTTATTATACTAGCCGAAGACGGTTGGTAAAGACTACTATGACGGGTATCGGTTTGAACCGGCCGCGATTATCCGCGATCCGCAAGGACGGGAGTAAAATATGACCCGGAATTCAGAAACATATTTGGGGGGAGCACTTGTAACGGCAGCCGTCATACTCAATTTTGTTTTGATGGGGCTGCCGGTCGTCTTTTTGAACACCGGATTGATCATAGCGTTTTTGGTCTGGGCTTCAAGTGAACCGCAGGGCGAAACAAGACGAAGCACGATCTTGCCTCTCTTTGGTATCGGAATCATCTTCCTTTTTTTTCATTTTTTGGAGGAATACCTGACCGGATTTCAAACTAGATTTCCGGGCCTGTTTGGCGTTGAGTGGTCCGGCAGACAGTTTACGGCGTTGAATCTCATCTGGCTTTCAGTGTTTTTGCTGGCGCTGTATGGCGTCTACCGGAATATTCGGCTGGCGTTTGTCATAGTCTGGTTTTTTGCCTTGCTTGCCGGTATTGGCAACGGACTATTTCATCCGCTGATCAGCCTCTTTCAAGGTGCCTATTTCCCGGGATTGGTAAGTTCTTTTTTTCTGTTGATCATCGGGATTATGCTCATCAGGCAACTGACGGAACGGCGTGATTAGAAGCGCCCGTATCCGTTGGTCCCGGGTGGTATAATGAGGTTACCGAAAAGAGGAGGTAATGATGAGACTGAACGTGAAAGCGACTGCCGCCGCCTTCGGGTTGATCTGGGGTTTGGGCTTGTTTGCCATAACCTGGTGGATCATCTTATTTGAAGGCTCTGCGGGGCAGGGCAATATACTGACGCAGATTTACCGCGGCTACAGCATCAGTCCGATGGGAAGTTTGATCGGTTTGATCTGGGGATTGATTGACGGGTTTATTGGCGGCGCAATCTTTGCGTGGCTTTACAATGTCTTTGCAGCCCGGTTTCAAGAGCAGGCGTAAGCAATCGCTCCATTAATTTTGCCGGGAGCACACGCGGGAACCGCGTAATGCCGGTGGGTTCATGGCGCTGAAATCGCTGCCGTGAGTCCGGATGTCCTTTTATTCCAGACGATTCAAAATTTCACCTCCCGAACTCTGCTATCGTCTTGCCATTTCCTCGCCGATAGTCCAGACCACGACCGAACTCGAAAGTCCCAGTCCAGAAAGCCTTCCGGCCATCATCACGATCGTTTCACCCGGTTCAACGGCTTGGTTGTCCAAAAGGGTTTTTTCACCGATCTTTAACATTCCTTCGGTTGAATCCGTCATTTCCTGGTAAAAGGGTGAAACTCCCCAAATCAGCGCCAGCTGATTTTTCGCCCGGTGCGACGTCGTCAGCGCGTATGTCTGCAGTCCGGACCGGAATGACGAAAGCCTTCGCGCCATCAGGCCGGATTCGGTGAATACGCTGATTTTCTCGGTCTTTATCTCCTTGGCGCAATAACCTGCCGCTTTGCAC
>JBFGKW010000081.1:0-12436 GCA_041576495.1 Aridibacter sp.
AACCGCCGATAGTCGCGTCGACCCTCTGATATCTTTGTGATTCGGGTTTATTTGACATTTCCATACCGGATTCATAAGTTTATATTATTGACTTTTTTGTATAGATTCAAATATGCGAAATACTTACCCGATAAAAATTGATTCACTATTCTGCTTGAAGATTTGTCAGGACCAACGGAAAATGTAGTTGGAAAATCCCTTATAAGTTCAACTGCCCTCATTGATGAGATCGATTGATCGGTTTCAGACAATATGATCAAAGTAACGCTGCTAATTACGATCTTGGCCCTGGTGTCATTTTCTTCGTGTACTTCGAACGCGTTGGAACCCGTCGATAACTTGTCGGTCGAAGTTTATCAAGATCAAATTCAAAAATGGCGTAAGGAACACGAGTCTGGCTTAAAAGCGGACGATGGCTGGCTGACCCTGGCCGGTCTCTTCTGGCTGGAAAAAGGCAAAACAAATTCAGTGGGCGTCGGCAAGGAGTTTGATATTCAGCTTCCGGGACGGCTTAAGCCGGGCAAATTTGGAGTGATCACGATGGAAGCCCGCAGAATTTCTCTTTCGATCGAACCCGGTATTACGGCCACCGTTGATGGACGCAAGATTGAAAACATCGAATTGGCGTCAGATGAAAACGGAAAGCCGACGATCGTCAATTTTGGCGACATCGAGATCAACGCGATAAAAAGAAAGGAAAAAACCGGAATTCGGATTCGTGACAAAAAAAGCGTCGAACGGGAAGAATTCAACGGCCTTAATTGGTTTCCCATCGATCAAAAATATGAACTGATCGCTGAATTCGAGCCCTTTAAGCAGGAAAGGATTATGCTCGTACCAAATGTCTTGAACCAAGCCGTGAAAATGAAGAGCCCCGGGATCGCGAGGTTTGTTTTAGACGGTCGCGAGTTTACGCTCCAACCTGCGTTAAACGGGGACGGCCGCCTGTTTTTTATATTTCGCGATCTTTCAAGCAGAACCGAAAGCTATGGCGCGGGCCGTTTTTTATATACGGAGATGCCTGAAAACGGTCGATTAAAGATTGATTTTAACAAAGCTGAGAATCCGCCTTGTGCCTATACAGATTTTGCGACTTGCCCGCTTCCGCCGCCGCAAAACGATCTCCGCGTCAAAATCAACGCGGGCGAAAAACACTATGGCGAGCATTAGTCAGCAAATTTTAGGAGCGATCCCTCAATAAATCATACGGGCCCGATCCTTTGACCCGTGCAATCGGCTCTTCAACTCAGATGAGACACCACTTTGCCGATTATCCCGCCGCGTGGAACCGGCCCAAAAGAGCGGCTGTCGCTGCTTCCCGCCGGATTGTCGCTGATCAGAAAATACTTTTCGTCCGCATCGATTTCACTAACCCGCTTTATCATCTCGAGATTTTTCTTAAACGGATGACGGGCAACGACAATATCGCCGGCTGCAATTTCGGCATTTCCATCAATCAACACCTGATCCCCCGGCATCAGCGACGGTGTCATCGAATCACCTTCGACCCGATAGCGGGTTCGATAATTGAACAGGAGCAGGGCGATTTCGAAAATTGTTGCTTTCGGCAATTTCTTCATTAAAAAAGGACGAGCGACATTTTACGTGTCACCCGTCACCCCTATTTTCTCACTCTTTTCTAACTCTCTTCTTACTCTTTACTTCTTACTTCTTACTCTTTACTTCTACGTCTTATTCTTGCTTCTTATTTCTTACTTTTACCTTTTTACCTTTTTACTTTTTACTTTTTACTTTTTACCTTCTACTTTCTCTTGTCATTACGATGCCGTATACCACGGAACATCGCGTCCTTTTGACTCCCAAAACATTTCGTGGATCTTTTTAACGTTGGCCATCAATTCTTCGGCGTGTTCGAGGCTCACTTCCTGCTTGCAGGCCGAACAGAGTTTGGCCGTTTTCCAGAAAATATCGGTCAGATCCGGATATTTCTCCAGATGTTCGGGTTTGAAATAATCGGTCCAGAGGATGAGAGCTTCATCTTTTGCGATCTGGGCCTGCTCTTCTTTGATCGAAATAAATCGGGCGAGAGTATTGGCATACGCAGCATACGCCTTGTCATCTCCGTCATCCGGTTTCGAAAGACCCAGAATCTTCTTTGTCATCGAAAGCACGGCTTCAGCCGGCACCCTTGTTGACGATGGGTCGTAAACTCCGCATGGGCCGTCACAGTGAGCTTCGGCGGTTTGCGCCGGTGTCTGATTGATAAGCGTTTCTTTTATTTTGTTAAACATGCAGTTCTCCTTTAAAAATCTCAATCAATATTATTCTGGCAATTTCATTTATTCTATTCTCCGCATTTTCTATTTGCAAAGAAAGAGAAAAAAAGCTTTACATCGATTGCGCTGAAATTATCCCGAAAAAAAAATATCGCCGACTTGCAATCCTAAATTCGCGCCCCCGCGAATACAATCTCCTCTCCGGTCAACTGGCTATGAATACCCATTGCCGCAAGTTTGCCGGCCTGCGCCGCATCGACTGCCTCTGCTCCTCCGTTTACACAGTCGCCTCCGGAGTACATAGTCGGGATTGACGTTTGCAGATTCTCATCGACCAACACTCTCCCTTGATCGTCAAACTCAATGCCAATTGCCTCAAGGAATCCGGTTTGTTTTGTTTGTCCGATGGCCTTTATCACCATTTCGCACGGAATATCAAAGACTTCACCGGATCCGTCCGTTTTTTTACACCTGAGCGCAGACACCGAACCGTTTCCAACGATTTCAACCGGCGAACTCTCCCAGACAAACTCGACTCCGTCACGCTTTGCCAGCTCATACTCGTAGTCATAAGCCGAAATTTCCTTTTCTGTTCGCCGGTAAACCATCATCACCTTGGCTGCGCCCAACCGCTTCGCCTGTGTGACGGCGTCGATAGCCGTATTTCCGGCACCGATAACGACAACGGTTGAACCGAGCGGAACGTTTTCCCAGTCCCGCGATTTAACCTTTTCGATAAAGTCCAGGGCCTCGAATACGCCGTCCTTGTCCTCTCCGTCAATCTTTAGCTCATTCGTAGCGCCAAGGCCGATACCTAGAAAAATGGCATCATGGATGGAGCGTAGGCGGCCAATCTCCAAGTCTTCGGGAGAGCTCGAGGCATCATCGGCCACAATGTTTGTATTAAGCTTAAACTCGACACCAAGCTTTTCGACCAACCCGACTTCGGCGACCGAATCTTGCTGCGTCATTTTATATTCCGCCATTCCGTAAGTATCGAGGCCGCCCGCAAGCGGCTGCCTTTCGTATACCGTGACGGAATATCCCAATCGCGCCAGATATGTGGCGCACGAAAGCCCTGCCGGTCCCGATCCTATTATTCCGACTGATTTTCCGTTCGGCTCGCCTGCCTTAAAAATTTGCTTATTTTTTGTTATCGCGTCATCGGTTGCGTACCGCTGTAGCCGTCCGATCTCGATCGGTTTTTCAATCAGGGTTTTTTCAACACAGGCGCCTTCACAAAGAGCCTCAACCGGACAAACCTTGGCGCAGCTCGCGCCGATCGGATTCGCGTCAAAAATAACCCTCGCCGAACCGGTGAGATTATCGCTGGCGATTTTTTTTATAAACGAAGGAACATCAATATGCGTCGGGCATGCGCGTGTGCACGGAGCGTCGTAGCAATAGAGACACCGATTGGCCTCAACCTTCGCCTCGGCCTTTGTCATTGCCGGCGCGATATCGGAGAAGTTTTTCTCAATTTCCTCACGGCTGAGATTTGTTCTGTAATTTTCTGACATAATCGTGCTTTACACTCGCCCAGCGGGTGGGTTCCTTTAGAACAGGAGGTGAACCAATTATTTAACTCCCCTCCTTTCGAAGGACGGGTGCCTCGTTTTGAGACGGGTTGGTTGCGCAAACCTCACATCTCCGCATCCGCTTCAATTTCAATCAGCATCGTGGGATCGATAAGTTTCGAAACCTCGACCATCGTGGTGGCGGGCATGATCTCTCCAAAAAACTTTCCATGGGCCCGCCCGTAATCCTCCCACCGCGAAATATCGGTGACAAACATTCTGGTCCGGACTACGTGCTCAAGCGACGCGTCCAGAGCCAGCAGGGCCTTCTCCAAATTTCTTATTACTTGAACGGTCTGCGTATAAGGATCGCCGATCCCGACGATGTTTCCATCTTCATCTGTCGCCGTCGTCCCGGTAACATAAATCCTCTGTCCGACACGGACGGCTCTCGAATAACCAACAATCGATTCCCATTTCGTTCCTGAAGAATACTTTTGACGTAACTGCATATTCAAAATTATTTTACTTTTTCAAAATAAGTGCCCGTAAACTGATAATTGATAAATTCTCCTGTTACTCTTCCACCGCTGAATTCGGAGTCAAATGTTACTACCGGAATCGTTATCGTCTTGGTCGACGGATCGAAATTGATCAATTTTAACGGTCTTTCCTTGCGGTCGACGACCGAAAAAAAGTCGTACGAAAACCCTATCGAATTAGTCAGCCCGGAATCCGTTTTGATCAATTTCGCGTCGTCATCAAGAGAATCACCTTCGATTCTAAATATCTCAAGCGATTGATGGGAGTCAGACGTTGACAGAATTGACGATACGCGGACGAGATAAACTTTTCCCGTTTTTGTAACGAGTTCAAAAACGTCCGAAACAAATCCTCCCGGATCTCCTTCTTCGAGATTATCCAGTTGGGAGTGCACCCTGCCGTCCTCGCCCTCAAACTGGTAAATCGTTTCAAAAAACCGCATCGTCCCGCCCATCCGTGTGTCGCGGGAGTAAACACGAAACTTCCCGTCGGGCGAGGTTGCGATGTGCATCTGTTTTGCTAATTTTCTGAAGCCATAATTCAGCGTCGAACGCCGCTTGGTGTACTTAAGAAGCTTAGTCCGAAAAACCGCGTCCTCTCTGCCTATCGCCTCACTCAAATCTTCGCCCGTGCGATCGGTTTTCATCGACCAGTTGTCGATGTTCTTGAGATGTGTGACAAGCTCGCGCTCAATGGATGTCGGGCTTTGCCCGTTTGAACTACCCGAAAAAACAAAAACCACCATCAAAAGAGCGCCGGCCTTAAAAATTCCGTTCATATCTTAATCGGCAACCAGCGAATCATAACTATCCGGACGGCGGTCGCGGAAAAACTGCCACGTGTTTCGGACCTCGCGAATAAGATCCATATTGAGGTCCGCAACGATCAGCTCGTCTTTATCGCGGGATGCCTCGGCGATTATTTGGCCGCGCGGATCGCAAAAATAGCTTTGACCGTAAAATTCACCAATATCCCACGGCTGTTCGTGTCCAACGCGGTTTATCGCCCCCACAAAGTAACCGTTGGCAACGGCATGCGCGGGCTGCTCGAGTTTCCATAGATACTCGCTGAGGCCTGCAACCGTCGCCGAAGGATTAAATATGATCTCGGCGCCATTTAACCCCAAGGCTCTAGCGCCCTCAGGAAAATGCCGGTCGTAACAAATATATACGCCGATTCTCGCAAACGCAGTATCAAAACAAGGATAACCGAGATTACCGGGGCGAAAATAGAATTTCTCCCAAAAACCGGGAGCAACGTGCGGAATGTGATTCTTGCGGTACTTGCCCAGATATTTACCGTCCGCATCGATCACCGCCGCGGAATTGTAATAGATCCCGGACATTTCTTCTTCGTATATCGGGACGATCAGTACCATTCCGTGCTCTTTGGCGACCGCCTGCATCATTTTGACGGTCGGTCCGTCGGGAATCCGTTCGACGGCCGCGTACCATTTTGTCTGCTGCTCGGCACAAAAATAGGGGGTAGTAAATATCTCTTGAAAACAAAGAATCTGAACACCTTGAGAGGCCGCATTTTCAACCATCTTCATCTGATGGTCGATATTGGCTTTTTTAATTTCCCCGATCGGTGAATCGGTCGGCGCTATGTTGTGCGCCTGGATAAGACCGCACTTTATTACTCTCGACATAAATTATTCCTCACCAAAATGTTTTAGCTGCAGGGAATCCGCTCTTTCCCTTACGACATCCAGTTAATTCCGGCCTCCGGATTCCACTTGGTCGTCGTTTTCTTAAGCTTCGTCCAAAACTCAATCGAACTTTTTCCGGTAATATCGTTCGCGCCGAAACGTGATTCATTCCAGCCTCCGAAAGAAAACGGCTCACGGGGTACGGGTACGCCGATGTTAATGCCGATCATACCGGCCGACGCGCGTTCCATAACATATCTCGCCATACCGCCGTCGTTGGTGTAAACGGAAGACGCGTTTCCGTATGGATTCGCATTTTCAATCGCAATCGCTTCATCCACGGTATCGGTCCGCATGATGGATATGACCGGACCAAAGATCTCTTCGGTCGCAACCGACATCTCAGGCGTCACATAATCGATCACCGTCGGCCCGACATAGGTCCCGCCATCTTTGCCCTCCACCTTCGCGCCGCGTCCGTCAACGAGGATCTTTGCGCCGTCTTTTTCGGCCTGCGTGATATATCCTTCGATCCGTTCTTTTGCTTCTTTTGAGATAACCGCGCCGAGGTTCACGCCCGGCACGACTTTTTTCGCTTCTTCGCAGATACGATCGATGATTCCGTTCATTTCGCCGACCGCCACCATTGCCGACGCAGCCATACAGCGCTGTCCCGCGCATCCCGACATCGATGCCGTGACGTTTTCTGCGGTCATTTTGGGATTCGCGTCCGGAAGTACGATGAGGTGGTTTTTGGCACCGCCCAGCGCAATGCATCTTTTCAGATTGTGAGTGGATTTCCGGTAGACGAGTTTCGCAACCCTGGTCGAGCCGACAAAGCTAACGGCTTCGATATCGGGATGACTGCAAATTCCCTCGACCACTTCTTTGGCGCCGTTAATGACATTAAACACCCCGTCCGGCAGACCGGCTTCCTTTAATAGCTCCGTCATCCGAATCACCGAAAGCGGGACTATCTCAGACGGTTTCATAATCATCGTATTGCCGAGCACCAGGGCATTGGGCAACGTCCAGTTCGGAACCATCAGCGGGAAATTAAAGGGCACGATTGAAGCGACAACGCCAAGCGGAAAATGCTCCGTACGGCATTCGACACCCTTTGATACTTCGAGTACCTCGCCGGAAACCAATTGCGGCATGGAACAAGCAAATTCGGTGAGTTCGATGGATTTATCGACCTCGGCTTTCGCCTCTCCCAGTGTCTTACCGTTTTCTTCGGACACCAATGCGGTCAGTTCAGCCGAGTTTTGTTCGAGCAAATACCGGTAACGGAAAAACACCTGAACCCGTTCTTTGATCGTCGTTTTCGCCCAGCTTTCGGAAGCGTCTTTCGCCGATTCGACAGCTGCATTCAATTCGGATGCGGTCGACATCGGCACTTTTGACAGCAGACTGCCGTCAAGCGGCGACTCAACATCAAGCGTTTCCGTCGAAGCGCTTTCGACAAATTGTCCGGCGTAAAAATTTTTTACAACTTCGTATTTCATAAGGAGTTATTCAACCACAGATGAACACAGATTTTTCCGGATAATTAAGAGATAACAAAACTGCGAGACCAAAGCACCATCGTCTTCGATCTCCGGCACTCATCCGTGTAGATCTTTTGTAATTTTTCGATTTCACAAAACTACTCTTCTCACTTCGACCTTGGGATTCCCAAAATTTATCAGCAGACAAATCTTCAGCCCGGTGGCATTTAAATAATTCAAACATTGTGCCTTATGCACGTCCTCTAAACGATTAACAGTTTTAAATTCTGCAATTAATGTGTCTTCGACGAATAAGTCCGGGAAGTAAAACCCAACCCGAAAACCATCATAACGGACTTCTATTTTCTTTTGCCGTCAACACTTAACCCTTTCTTTCGAATCTCATAGGTAAGCGCGTTTTCATAGACCTTTTCAAGAAACCCACTCCCCAGCCCGTTTGCCACTTCGAATGAACATCCAATCACCTTCTTAGTTATCTCATTAATCCGATCTTTGCTTTTATCTTTATCGAACAAAGACGAGATGAGGTTCGTCTTTGTTCGATATATTTTTCTTATCCTCTTAATCCCGGTTCTATCTGTGTAAATCTGTGGTCAAGTTACATCCTTCCCCTCCCGTATCATCAATAAATAATAAACCACAAAGGCGATCCCAAAAGTCACAAACCAGGCATAAGTATATAGCGTGTCAAAGAAATTTGGATCAGCGACCTGCCCGCCCGGTGTCGTCGCCGCCCGCAAAAAGCCATAAACCACCGGTGCGACCGCTAAAACCAAGGCAGTCACGGCCCGCCAGTTAAAGCCGTTTGAATATGAATAATGTCCGTCGGTCTTAAAAAGCGAACCGAGATCCAGTTTCTGTTTACGGATTATCCAATAGTCACAGATCATTATACCCCCGATTGCACCCATCAAACCCGAATAACCGATCAGCCAGGTGAAAATATAGGCGCCCATCGAATTCATCAACTGCCACGGCATCATCAAGACCCCGATCACAGCCGTGATCAAGCCGCCCGCTACATAGGAAATTCGCTTTGGATTGAGATTCGAAAAATCGTTGGACGGTGACACGACGTTGGCAGCCATGTTTGTCGTGAGTTGAGCGACAAAAATCACGATCATGGCGAAAAGGATGACAAACGTATTTCCGAATTTTTGAATCAGCGCCACCGGATCGGCGATCGCCTCACCATATATGATTACCGTCGCACTCGTGACGGCTACGCCGATAAACGCAAACGCCGTCATCGTTAACGGAAGTCCGATCGCCTGGCCCATCATTTGAGACCTTTGTGATTTTGCGTAACGTGTGAAGTCGGGAATATTTAAGCTGAGAGTGGCCCAATAGCCAACCGAAGCGGTTAAAGCCCCCGGAAAGATCGTCCAAAAACTATTTGATTCCTTTTGCAGGACGGTAGAGTTTGAAAGGACGTTGCTCAAACCTCCGGCCGCCGCCGATGCCCATATGAGCAGCGCGATTCCACCCAAAAGCAGAAGCGGGGCCGCCCACGATTCGAGATGTTTTATTCCTTCAATGCCTCTTAAGATGATAATGACCTGAATTATCCAAAAAAGAAAAAAGGCGATCCAGGTATGTAAACCGATCCCGCCGATGGACGCCCCGAAAGTGATTGTCCACCCGCCCCATACAGCTCCAAATAGTGCATCTAATGCGGTTCCGCCAATCCATGTTTGAATCCCAAACCAGCCGCAGGCAACGATCGCCCGGAGAACGGCGGGAATGTTGGCACCCTTCGTCCCAAAAGAACTTCTGAGCAAAACCGGAAACGACACTCCATATTTCGTACCCGCATGGGAGTTTAAGATCATTGGAATCAAGACAATGCAGTTTCCCAGCAAAATGGTGATCATCGCCTGCCACCAATTCATTCCCGATGCGATAAAATTTCCGCCCAAGAGATAGGTCGTGATAACGACACTCATCCCGATCCAGAGGGCGGCAATATTCCAGGTCGACCAGGTTCGGTCTTTTATCGAAGTTGGAGCGAGATCTTTATTCCATAGCGGACTAGAAGAAACATCTTCGCTGATTTCTATAAAATCGTGATTTTCCATATTATTCACGAGCGCTGCGCAGGGCCCTAAAAACAACAGAATCAGTACCCGCCTGAAATTCAACCACGACAGAAAAACAAAATATTAGAGTAACGGAAAACCGGTCGCGAATCTTGAGAAAGAAGTCCGTAACGGCCAATTCCATTAGTTTCCACTCTAAATTCCATTTTAACCCGGCTTTTGTCAAGATACGGGCATTCAGGTTTGCAAACTCGAGGCGCAAAGAGGCAGCAGCCTGACTCGCATCGAACCCAGATCGTGCGATTTATAATTTAATGTCAAACTTCATTTTTATTTTATTTTATTAGTGAAATTTGACTGAATTTAGGTTAAACTTTGCAGTTATATAAATAATTGTTAACAAAAGTTTTTTCAAGAAATTAACTGGGCGGTTGCTTGATCGGGTGCGGCGGCCGAATGCCAGTCAGTCGCTGTTGCACTCATTTTTTGATAGAACAGGAGACTTCTATGAAACACAATCGAATATTTATCGGCGTTATGATCGCCGTTTTGCTGACTTTGAGTATCGTAGTCGTTGCGCAGGTCAATCGGCCATATCGAAACGGTTCGGTTTGGACCATTGGATTTATCAAGATGAAGCCCGGAATGGATGCCTGGTATCTGAACTATCTGGCTACCGACTGGAAAAAGAATCAGGAATCTTTAAAAGAAAAAGGGCTGATCTTGTCTTACAAGGTTTTGACAACGGAAGCTCACGGCACCGGTGATTTCAACGTAATGCTGATGACGGAACACAAAGACCTGGCAACGATGGAGGCGAATCAGGCAGCGATGGATAAACTGGCTCAACAGGTCGTCGGCGATGACGAAAAACAGCGAGAGGGTTACCGCAAAAGGCTGGAGTACAGAGAAGTTTTGCAAAACCGGCTGGCCCGCGAAATTGTTTTAGAACCGAGTCGTTAATGATTTATATTGATTCTTCGCGTTTCCACTAACGCGAAGAATCTTAAGTCTAAGGGAGATTAATCTATGGATCGAAAGAGGCTAGACGGAAAAGTTGCAATCGTTACGGGAGCGACAGGCGGAATCGGTGAAGCGACTGTGAAGCGCTTTCTGGAAGAAGGCGCCAGCGTGATGCGTGTGGGCAGATCGGAGGAAAAGTTAAAAGAAACGGGCGAAAGGCTTTCCGCGTTTGAGAATGTGGCGAGTTTTGTAGCCGATGCTACCGACGAAGCGGCGACCAGGGCATCGGTAGAGGCGACCCTCGAAGCTTTTGGCGGTTTAGACATCTTGCTGGCCAATGCCGGAACTGAAGGGAATTTTGCGCCGATCGAAGCTTTGACGATTGACGAATTTGAAAGCGTCCTCCGGACAAATGTGATCGGCGTTTGGCTCTCGATGAAATACGCGGTCGAACCGATGAAAAAACGGGGCGCGGGTTCGATGATCGCGCTTTCGTCAATCGCAGGCCGGATCGGATTTCCGACGATGGCTCCGTATATAGCCAGCAAACACGCGGTTTTCGGCATGGTCAAAACGGCGGCGCTCGAATTGGCGGAATCCGGCATCCGCGTAAACGCCATCGGGCCGGGGCCGATCGCCAACCGGATGATGAGTTCCGTCGAGTCACAGTTCAATCCCGAAGACCCGGCGGCCGGACACGAATTCGTTTTGACAACCGTGCCGATGAGGCGGTTCGGGACCAATGAAGAGGTCGCCAATCTCGCATTATTCCTGGCAAGCGACGAATCAACTTTCTGCACCGGCGGAATTCATATGATTGACGGCGGTTTTACTGCGATTTAATCTACTCAAATTAGCCTTCAAAACGGTGACCGCGGTATTTCTTCTTATTAACCTCAAGAACGCAAAACCTGGGTCAACCCAATAGCGACTCACTGAATTCATCGTAAGTCGCTATTGGGTTGACCCAACTAATCAATTGTCAGGCGCCCGAAGCGGTTTCAAGGATAAGATCAAACTCGTCCGCGATAGTATTGAAATCGTCATTGATCGTGACTTGTTCCTCATGTTCCATCCATGCCAGGTAGGCTCCCCGATTAACGTTTAGAAAACTGAGATTTCGCCCTCCCGAGTCGGATGGGATCCCGTCAAGGATCTTGTTGATCTGCGTCGTCGCCTCCATCAAGTTTTTGTCATGTATACCCGACTCATTCGCTTTCACGAGCCTTGCCTTGCTGCAACTGCCGTTGCCAGTTGTGCATTTCCTACCGCGGTAGTCGTACGCGAGTAAACCAGGTTTGTCCGATTCCTCAAGTACAAGATCGAATTCATTCGCTATCGCTTCAATGTCATCGTGAATTGTGACACCCTCGATCTCACGCGTATCGGAATGTTCCATCCAAGCTAAAAAGACCCCTACTTTTACATTTAGAAATCGAAGATAACGCCCATGAGGGTCATTGGGAATTCCGTCAAGGATCGCGTTTATCTTCGTCGTCGCCTCCATCAAGTTTTTGTCATGTATATCTGTTTCTTTACCTTTAACCATCTTCGCACTGCCACAAGTTCCGTTGCCTGGAGTGCATTTCCTGCCTCTATATGAATAACTCATAGTTTTTCCTCCTTTGCTCACTATTTTATCTTGTTCGACTTCAACCCCGCATGAATATATGTCTTATAAATTCAATCATTCGGAGATGTCCACGGTTCTTCATTTGAAGTTCTCTACGACTATTACATTCGAACTCTGATTTCCTTTTGCTAAAACAATTCCATTTTCCGACAGATCAAACCTCCAGATTATTCCGGTTTCGAATTTGGTAACTTTTGTCACCGAATCCTCTTCCAAAGACTGCCGATATATGTTAGTGACCCCTTCGATAGTTTGTATGAACAGTATCGACCGTGAATCCGGTGCCCAACGAAATTCCTTATATCCCGCAATGTGTGGCAATTCGATCAGCTTCGACGGTGG
>JBFGKW010000082.1:0-12004 GCA_041576495.1 Aridibacter sp.
CAATGAAGCCGGCAGCCAGAAAGGTGAAACCGAGATTACGAAAAGCCGTTCGGTTATCTGCTCCGAACAGGGGTCTGAGTCAAACCAAGCGGTTGACGATGAAGCAGGAAGCAATAATCGAACTTCTAAGAAATGAATCCGGCGTTACTTTGCACGCCGAATTTATAAAACGACCCGGCGTCAGCGCTTCATCGGTGACCACACTCGCTAAACGCGGCTTTTTGGAGTTTTATACCGCCGAAGTTTTTAGGGACCCCTTGTCCAATACCGGGATTCCGGAAATCAAAAAACTGCAGCTTACAGACGAACAGGCAGACGTATTATCAAAACTTCAAGGTGTGGTAGAGCGCGGTGTGTATCAGGGATTCCTGCTCCATGGGATCACCGGAAGCGGAAAAACAGAGGTCTACATCCGGACAATGAAAGCGGTGCTAGAAAAGGGCAGATCGTCGCTCATGTTGGTTCCGGAAATCGCTTTGACTCCGGTTTTCTCGAAGCGGTTGAGAGCCGTTTTTGGCCGTAACGTGGCGATACTGCATTCGTCGCTCTCCGCCGGTGAGCGATTTGACGAATGGCGACGAATAAGAAATGGAGAAGCCCGCGTCGTTATCGGGACCCGCTCCGCGGTCTTTGCACCGCTAGTCGATATCGGTTTGATAGTAGTCGATGAAGAACACGATACCTCGTACCGACAGCATGAAATGCCGTTTTACAATGGTCGCGACGTTGCCATAGTCCGGGCACATAATGCAGATGCGGTTGTCATCCTCGGTTCGGCTACACCCGCCCTCGAATCATTTCACAACGCGCGAACGGGTAAGTACGAGTATCTGAGCCTGCCGAAAAGGATCGAGAACCGGCCGCTCGCGCGGGCGGAATTGATCGATATGAGACGGGTTTTTAAGCAAGCCGGTAAAGATCCGATACTTGCGCCCGAATTGGTGGAGGCGATAGAAGATACCCACGATCGGGGGGAACAATCCATCATTTTGCTGAATCGGAGAGGCTTCTCGCAGTTTGTATTGTGCAGGTCGTGCGGAGAAAGTATTCGCTGTCGGAATTGCGACATTACGCTGACCTTCCACAAACGGGATAATAATCTTGTCTGTCATTATTGCAATCATCAAATTGAAGCGCCAAACGAATGTCCGTCCTGTCAATCCAGATTCTTGTATTTCATGGGAGAGGGGACCGAACAGGTGGAAGCCGTTATCCAAAAGCGATTTGCCGCAATGAAAATCGCCCGGATAGACCGTGATACTGCCAAAATCCGCGTCCGTATGGAAAAGATATTTTCGGAATTCGGAAAGGGCGAAATCGATTTACTGATCGGCACCCAGATGATCGCCAAGGGGCACGATTTTCATAATGTCACTTTGGTCGGTGTGATTTCCGTTGATGCCGGTTTATCGATGCCGGATTTCCGTTCGGCCGAACGCACGTTTCAACTCCTTACTCAGGTCGCCGGACGCGCGGGACGCGGCGAGCTGCCGGGCCGGGTCTTGATACAAACTTACCATCCTGAACATTACGCGCTCAGACACGCCAAGGAACAGTCATATGATTCGTTTTATGAAGAGGAGATTGCGTTTCGGAAAAGGATGCACTACCCGCCGTTCGTTGCGCTGGCTTCAATTATGTTCAAACATCCCAATTTAAACTACGCATATACGAATGCGCGTATTTTCCGGGATTGTTTGGACAAAGCAAATTCCGATGGAGGCTGCATCATCCTCGGTCCCGCGGTCGCTCCCCTTTCCCGATTGCGCGGTGAACACCGTCTTCAAATGCTAATTAAGTCCAAGAATCGAAAGCAGCTGCGGGAAACCATCGAATTCGCCGCAGCAGACGCGTCAGCAAATTCCTGCGATATGAAAATCGTTTATATTGAAATTGATCCGATAAATCTATTGTAGAAGCAATCGGACAGAACATTGGCTAAAATGCCGTAATCTTTGTACTGCCCGGGGATGAAAATCTAGTTATGAAACTATCTGAATTAGCAAGCAAAACGGGTTCTAAAATCGAAATTGGCGAGGGGGACCAAGTGATTACCGGCGCTGCCGGACTGGATATCTCCACCCCTGCCGATATCACTTTTCTGGCGAACCCCAAATATACGCCGGAAGTAAAAACGACCCGTGCCGGAGCGATATTCGTCAGTGCAGGGGTTGAAATTCCGCGACGAGACATTTCCCTTCTGCGGGCCGAAGACGCGTACGTCGCCTATACGTTAGCCCTCAGGCTATTTCATCCGGTGCCGCCGATTAACCCTTCGATTCACCGTTCGGCGGTGATCGATGAATCCGCAGAGATAGCCGATGAGGTTGAAATTTGTGCCAACGTCGTTATCGGAAAGAATTGCCGGGTTGACAGCGGCGTAAAGATCTATCCGAATGCGACCGTTTACGAAGGAGCCAAAATAGGAAAGAACACGGTGATTCACTCCGGGGTTTCGATCAGGGAGAATTGTGAAATCGGTTCAAACTGTATTATCCATAACAATTCAACGATCGGATCGGATGGCTTCGGATACGCCAAGACAGAAGAAAAGAGTTGGCTAAAAATCCCGCAGGTCGGGCGGGTCGTTTTGGAAGATGACGTCGAAATCGGCGCCAACACCGCAATTGACTGCGCCAGCGTCGGTGAAAGCCGCATCAAGCGCGGCGCAAAAATCGATAACCTGGTGCAGATCGGTCATTCCTGCACCGTCGATGAAGACGCCCTCATTTGTTCGCAAACCGGACTTGCCGGCAGCTCGGTAATCGGCAAGCGGGTGGTTCTCGCAGGTCAGGTGGGGATCGCCGGACACTTAAAAGTCGGTGATGATGCGGTCGTAACGGCAAAATCGGCAACTTCACACGATGTTGAAGCCGGAAAAGTGATATCCGGGATTCCTGGATTTGACAACCGGGAGTGGCTTCGCTCGACGGCCGCGTTCAGGCGTCTAAGCGATTTCGCGAAGGCGATACGCGGGATTGAAAAGCGACTCTCGATAATCGAAAACGAAGATCGCGAATGATGATAAGATCGCGGAGAGCTAAATACTATGGGAGACAATCATGGAACCTGGTGAACAAAAAAAAGGCCCGCATATTTCCGATTCGGGGTACGACATTACCAAACTGAGCGATGACATACGCAAACGCCTTGCTGAGAAATTGACCCGTGAGGAGTTTCGCATTCTGTTAGAGCACGGTACCGAAGCGCCTTTTTGCGGTACATTGCTTGATAATAAGGAAGTAGGTACATATGCCTGTAAACTTTGCGGTCTGCCGCTCTTTCATTCAAAATCGAAATTTACTTCCGGTACGGGCTGGGCATCATTTTACGAGGCCATCGACGAGGAACATATAAGATATATTGAAGATAAGAAGTTTGGAATGGTTCGAACCGAAACTCGCTGCAGGAGGTGTGACGGCCATCAGGGGCACGTATTTCCGGACGGCCCGCCTCCCACCGGAAAACGATACTGCATCAACTCGGCGGCACTTGATTTCTTTCCCGAAGGCGAAGATATCCCCCAAAAATCCGCTAGCTAAAACGCAACCGGCGCCGGTATGATGCCGTTTGCGCCGCGCGTCAGTAAACTTTTCGCGCTGTTATTCATTTATCCTTGACTGCGAACGTACTCAAAACCCGGCAGCAAAAAACAACGCTTCGCTACAATTGGATACCGAGGTGCTTCATACGACGGTAGAGATGGCTCCGGTCTACGCCCATTGATTCCGCTGCCTTTGTTACGTTTCCGTCGGATTCCGCCAGTTTATGAAGTATGAATTCCCTCTGATAAGCATCGGTCGCCTCCTTAAAAGTCGGAAATCGAAAGCTTGAGGCGATCGGTTCTTCGGATAGGTTGATTTCCGGCAAATCCGATGTATCGATGCTTCGCTTTTGTTTCATAATGACGATCCGTTCGATCGTGTTCCGTAATTCGCGGACATTCCCGAACCAACTGTAATTCTGGAGCGCATCAATCGACCGGGGCGTAAACTCCTTCGGCTTTTTACCGTATTCGGTCGAAAATTTGCGGTTAAAATGATCAACCAGGGGCGGTACGTCTTCGAGTCGATCCCGCAGCGGAGGGATTTGGAACGGAATGACATTAAGCCGGTAAAATAAATCCGTCCGAAAATCTCCGTCATCGATGAGGTCATCGAGTGGTTTATTGGTTGCCGAAATGATCCGCACGTCAACGTTTACCGGTGTGTTGCTTCCCACCGGTTCAAAACGCTGTTCCTCGAGAACCCGAAGCATTTTTGCCTGAACGCTGGCACTCATATCGCCGATTTCATCCAAAAAGAGAGTGGCGCCGTCGGCGATTTCAAATTTCCCTTTTTTCGCCCTCGTAGCTCCCGAAAACGCGCCCTTCGAGTGTCCGAAAAGTTCCGATTCTACCAAATCTTCCGGGATTGCGGCCGAATTGATTTCGACAAACGGCGCATTTTTTCGCTTCGACTGCGAGTGGATGGCTCTCGCGACAAGCTCTTTTCCCGTTCCAGATTCGCCCGAAATCAAGACCCTTCCGTCGGTCGGTGCGACGATTGCGATCTGTTTGCGTAATGCACGCATCGCAATCGAATTACCGACCATTTCATACTGTGAACTGATCTGATCGGCAAGATTCCGGTTGACTCGTTCGAGTTCCCTGCGCCGAACCGCGTTTCTAACGGTAAGCACCGTCTTTTCCAAGCTAAGCGGTTTTTCGATAAAATCGAATGCCCCGAGTTTCGTGGCATTGACTGCTGTTTCAATATTCCCGTGCCCGGATATCATCACTACGGCCGAATCAGTTTCGCTTCGATTCAGTTTCTTAAGCGTTTGCAGCCCGTCAATTCCGGGAAGCCAAACATCCAAAAGAATACAGCTGTAATTGGTTAAACGCGCCGCCTTTAAACAATCCTCTCCCGATCCCACGGAATCGACCTTATAACCCTCGTCTTCGAGAACGCCGGTTAAAGTTTCGCGGATCCCGCGCTCATCATCGACTATCAGAATTGAATTCGGCATAGATAAAAAAGGGCAAAGCCGGATACGTCAGTTAAAAAACTCTGCCACAGATTGGATTTAATTTGAAATCGGAATTTCGATAATAAATTTTGCGCCCGTCGGCGGATTAAATGCCCCCCTTATCTTGCCCCCGTGTTCGGTAATTATTCGCTGGACGATCGCCAATCCGAGTCCCGTACCACGTCCCTTGGTTGAAAAATAAGGAAGAAATAACTTCTGAAAGTCCCCGGGCTTGATACCGATACCATTGTCTGACACTTCTATTACATTCAAATCGCGAACGCTGTCAAACCGGGTTCGGATCTTGATTATCTTTCTTTCCTGAGAATCTTCAAACGACTCAACGGCGTTATCAATCAAATTTACAAAGACCCGTTTTAACTGTTCATCGTCTATCAATGTCTCGGGAAGATCGGCGTCGAGACGGAATTCAATTTCGATATCTGGAACCCGGTCACTATAAAGCTGCGTCGTTTTCCGGATAACGTCATTTATGTTGCCGATTTCAAGTTTTACATTTGGAAGCCGGGCGAATCTTGAGAATTCGTTGACCATCATTTTGAGTGACAAAACTTCCCGTAGAATCGTGTCGGTACCGTCTTTGATAATACGAAGGTTTTTGGATTGTTCGTCAGCGGACAATCCGTCATTCGGCGGTAAAGTGCCCGGCTCTTTTCCCCCGTTTGACTGAGTGCCGTTTTCTCCGGCGGGAAGGCGAAACCTCTTCGCAATTCGTTCCGCAGACAGCTGAATCGGTGTCAGCGGATTCTTTATTTCGTGAGCCATCCGTCTCGCAACTTCCCGCCAGGCGGAAGCCCGCTGCGCCGCTATCAGTTCGGACAAGTCTTCAATTACCAGCACGACTCCATTTGAATTCGGCAGCGCAGAGGCGGTCAATGCAACCGGCAATTCTTCACCTTTTTCCAAACTCCCATCCTTATACTCACGAATCAGCGTAGCTTGTTCGGCGGCATTGCCGATTCGTTTTGCGCGTGCGATTAACCTACGCAAAACGTTCTCGTTCTCTCTGTTGACCAGCTGTTTTAATGCGAAACCCAATAAATCCTCATTCTCGAGCTTAAACATCTCTTTCGCAGCCTTGTTAATCGTAGTTACCTTTTCACTATCATCAAAGGAAATAACTCCGGTCGACAATGATTCCAAAACGGTCTCTATATAGCGGCGTCGGTCTTTTAATTCTTTTGCATTCTCATCCAGCTTTCTGGACATCTCGTTAAACGCCTCGACCAACAGGTCAATTTCGTCATCGGCAAAAACATCAATCTGATATCCCAGATTACCCTTCGTTATCTGGTCGGCTCCTTCAGCTAGCGCGAGAATCGGACGGGTCAGACCCTTAGCGGCATATCGCGCCATCCACGAGGCGGCGAAAATAAGCAGGAAACTTACAAAAGCCAGTATCAGAAGTCCATTGCGACGCACAGCCAACTGAAGCGTTTTTTGCTGTTCGAATTCGACCAAAGACTCGTCGACAATCTGGCTCAGATTTTGAATCGCATCATTATCAGAGAATGTGACCAATTTTCTTCCGTTCGACATTTCGGACACGGCGACGTCAAATCGCTTTCCGTCTGTAAGGCTCGACGCATCCAACCGACGCTGATGGACGAGCGCGACGAGCTCATTGAGCTCCTCCGCCTGTTCATCGCTCAGCCGATTTTGAGCCATGACTATGGTCCTGAAATCGCTGTTCAACACCTCTATCCGTGAAAACAGCCCCGAATCGATAATTCTCTGCAAATCCGCTTTTTCAATCTCCCGTTCATCAAATGCCTCGGCCAGCATATCGGTTGATTGCCTGAATTTTCGCTTTTGATCTTCTGCGGTTTGGCGTTGAAGTTCTCCGGCTCTGCGAATCACTTCCTGGGGAGTTTGAGTAAACCATCGATCCATCGCCCGGTTCATATAAAGATATGAAAATACGGGCATTACAATCAACGGGAGAAGAATAATCGCAAAGAAATACAGGAGCAGACGGGTTTTAATCTTCGAACCGATCCTTAGCGCTCTACGCTCCTGGAAAAGCTTAACGAGGCTCCGGCCGAAAATAAACGCAAGAATGAGAAATGCAACGAAATTAAGGGACGAAAGCACGAACGACAGTAAAATATCGCTTGCCGATTCCACGGCTATGCCTTTCCAAAGGTTCGAAGACTGGAGCAGCACCAAAATCGTGAGCAGCACAAACACGGAAACGCCAAGAATCCATGGCGGCTTTCTTTTCTTAAGCTGATCGGATTTACGGCGGTTTTTGATCACGAAACCAAGTTTAGCACAAACATTTTTGATGAACTTAGAGATTTACGCGGCCTTAAAGTAGAATTGATCACAATGGATCAAATCTTTTTCAACTCACTCGGAAGACTGCGCAGCGGTTGGCGTTTCGGGCTGTTTCTTTCGCTGTTTATAGTTCTCTTTACCGGTGCAGGAGCGGGAGCCGGCGCGATTATCATAAATTTGCCATCCGCGATTTCTGAACACGCCGTTTATCCGAGAATAGCCATAAGTTTTATTGGTTTGTCATTGGCCGTCTTCCTCGGCTGGTTTTGCGGGAAACAACTGGAAGGACTGCCATTTCGCGCCCTCGGGGCCTCGTTTACCGAAAATTGGTTGAAGGATCTGGGGCTCGGAGTGCTATTAGGCGCGATGTCCATTGGAATTGCCGTAGCCGTCGCGCTCATATTTGGAGATTTTAGTTTTAATTATAACGATGCGGCCGGGTCCTCGGCGATAATGGCGACTATTGGAATTTCATTTTTTACTTTTCTTTTTGGAGCCGCGTTCGAGGAAGCGCTTGTCCGGGGCTACCTGCTGCAAACGCTTACGCGCGCAAATCTGGCCTGGCTGGCGATCGGTCTGACTTCCCTATTCTTCGCCGCGGGACACCTCGGCAACCCGGGATCGAATGTCTTCTCGGTCTCAAATACGGCTCTGGCGGGAGTGTGGCTCGGGATCGCTTATCTCAAGACCCGAACGCTGTGGTTTGTTTTTGGACTTCATTTTGCGTGGAATTGGGTTATGGGGGCCTTCTTCGGGATCGAAGTAAGCGGGTTGACCGAATTAACCCCGGCACCCTTGCTCAAAGAGCTCGATTCAGGTCCGAAATGGATTACCGGAGGGGATTACGGGCTCGAAGGTGGAATTGCCTGCACGATCGCGCTTTTATTGTCCACGGTGTTAATTCTGATTTTACCTGGCTTAAAAGCATCCGATGAAATGTTGGAATTAACGAGTAAAGAAAAGCCCGTCGGGTAGATTATTAAGGCGGCTGCTTCTAACGATTTGATTTCAACTGCTGATCCAAAGTAACGAGAAACTTGCGTACGTGGCGCGCATTCTCGCCGAAATCACTCTGACCGATTCTCGACTGAGAGCGGACATCGACGCGCACTTCGTGTTCGTTTTCCGCTTTTTTGACAGTCACTTCGAGATCATCGGTAAAAACGGCCACCGGCACCTCGGCCCGCATGGTTGAGACATTCCCGGCCCCGGATTTGCCGGTCAGTTTCCAATTGAGGCCATAAGTCGTAATGGTCGGAATGAGTTTTTCTACTTCTTTTGTGACGGTTTTTACGTTGGAACGGTAAAACCTGGTTTTAAGATTCTTCTCGCCCCCGTCGACCGACGTTTCCGCAACATTATCGGGGTAGAATGTTCGTCCGACAAACAAGATTCCAATGACCGTTATGACGATAAATGTCGCGGTTGCGATAACAACTCTTTTCATCCCTAAGCTCCACTTTCACTACTCATGCGGCGGCTATCTTAAAACTAATATCCATCGACCGCGCGGAATGGGTCAAACGTCCCACTGAGATCAGATCCACGCCGGCTTCAGCATAGGAACGAACCGTGTCGAGATTCATCCCGCCCGAAGCCTCCAGCAGTACGTTTGGATTCAATTCGCGTGCCATATCGACGAGTTTTCGGGCTTCTTCAGGAGTTTGATTATCGAGCATTATGATATCCGCGCCCGCGCGGATCGCCTCGCGCAGTTGCCCCCAGTTGGATATTTCGATCTCAATTTTATGAAGATGGCCGACGCTCTTCTTGGCAGCCAGGACCGCTTCTTTCACTCCTCCGGCGAGAGTAATATGATTGTCTTTTATCAGGACGCCGTCATCGAGACCATATCGATGATTATTGCATCCGCCGACGCGGACGGCATATTTTTCAAGCATCCGCAGACCCGGCGTCGTTTTCCGGGTGTCGACGATCTGAGCATTGGTACCCTTTACCGCATCGGCGTATTGCCTCGAAAGGGTCGCGATACCTGACATCCGCTGCATCAGGTTGAGCGCCAGCCTTTCACCCGTCAGCAGCACATCGGCAAATCCGCCCAGAGTCCCAAAAACGTCCCCCGAACTAACTTCATCGCCGTCCTGGACCTTGGTGTCGATTTCGGGGCTTTCGGGATCAAGATGCGCGAAAACTGCCTCGGCAACCTTCAATCCGCACAACACCAGGTCTTCTTTCGCGCGAAAGCTTCCGATTCCCTTTACGCCATCCGGAACGGTCGACTGTGTGGTAATATCCCCGCGTCCGATATCCTCAGCGAGAAAATCGCTGAGACTGGCGAGAACATCGCTGTTTTCTAAATAATTCATACCGCATTAAATTAGCACAAATTCGGTAATACACTTAAGACATTATCCGATCGTGGAATCGATATCGACCACGATATGCCGCCATTTTCCCTGATTAAACCGCCAGACGCTTAATGCGCAACGGGAAACGTGACCGGCAAGTATTGCCAGCCAGATATGCCACGGTTCGAGAACCCATGCGACTTTGAGGATTGCGCAGATGCCGAGGGGTATGATGACCTGAGAAACAATCGAAATATAAAGCGGACTCTTGGTATCGCCCGTTCCCTGAAGTCCGCCGGTGTAAGTCAGCGCAACCGTCACAAAAAGCCCGGAAAGGCTCAATATTCGAAGCAGCTGGACCCCGATACCGACCACGCCCGGCTGAGTCATTCCGAATATCGCAAGCAACTGTTCGGGGAAGAACAAGAAAAAGAATCCGACAAACGCGGCTGCAACCAACCCGAATCTTGCTGCGGTGCGTACCGCCAAGCGAACCCTTTCCGGTTGACCCGCTCCCAGATTCTGACCGGCGACGGCGGCCGTCGCCCCCATCAGCCCGACTGATGTGAACGTAATAAACGAAAACAGCTGGGTGTAAGAAACGGCATAGGCCGCCTGGGCGGCTGCACTCTCTGCCAAGGACCCGACAAACGCTAGAAGCAGGACGCCGCCGATGTTCATTGCGATACCTTGAATTCCCGCCGGAAGGCCAAACTTAAACAGCTTTCGAATTACTCGGAAATCAGGTGAATACCTGTCCCCATGCCGGATAGAAACAACCCAGCTTCGGTTCCATAATTTCCAAAATGCATAAACCGCGATCAGACCGGAAGCAATACAAGTCCCCATCGCCGCGCCCTTTGTGCCAAATGAAGGAACTGGCCCGAATCCGCGAATCAAGATGATATTGAGAATGAGATTTAAAATCGTCATCGTAACCCCCAATACCATCGGGGTTTTTGCATCACCTGCAGAACGAAGGGCGCCGCTGAGCATAAAAAACACCATTAACCCGCTGCTGAATAAAAACATTATCCTCAAATAGGGTAATGCCTCTGCCTTGACTCCGGCTTCCGCATTGACCAAATCAAGAAGCAAGGGCGCTGCAAAATAACCGAGCGGAGCGATAATGCCCAACGCAATAAAAATTGCCGTCAAAAACGCTTGGTAAACCGTCCGGTCGACCTTTTCTTCTTCACCCGCACCGGCGAACCGAGCGACCAGAATGCTCATACCGGTAAAAATCGACGAGACAAAGACGACTACGACGAGAAAAATCTGCCAGCTCACGCCGATCGCGGCGTTGCCCCGGAAACCGACCACATTACCGACCACAACATGATCGACGATGCCCTGCAATCCGCCAAAAATATTGGTCAGCATGGTCGGCCAGGCAAGTTTCCAAACTGCCCGCGTAAGGGGTCCTTCAACTATCGACCGGTCGTATTTCGAGTCAACTACCGGATCCCGCTCATCAGGCATCGCGTCATTTTCATTTTCCCGGCCGGTGTTTTTAAAATCGGTCATAAATGTAGAACGAAATTATAGCGATTCGGAAAAGAGACGCCTCATTTGGAAGCTGGGCCAAGGCCCGCGATCCTGCGCCGGTGTCTGTTAAACGGCCACGCCTTATGAAAAGTTTACTCTACGCCGATAAAATACTTTAACGGGAGATTTTATATTTGAGAATTCCATGGGCGGCAAATCTTCGATTGGCTGATCCGCAATCATAACGCAAAACCGCTTGCTTTTCCCCCCGGCTTCCGATTTCCGCCGACCCGCGTCGCTCTCACCGGAATCAGGCGGATGAAATTGTTTATTGCTCTCGTTGCGTTCTGAAAGATCTGACGTGACGGCCCCGGTATTGCACAGAATTTCAAAGAGTCAGGTTCAACTGCGAAAAAAACCGGCTCGGTTGGGGAATTTTACGAGTTTTGCCGGCACAAACTCCGATTTTGCTGGCCAAACTCTAATGGAACAAGGATTGCGTATTTTTTGGCATAGAACTTTAAAAAGAGGAATAAACCGGCCTGCAAACAGTTATGTTTTTTCAAAAATTGTGTGGGCCCGGTTTAACGTGTGACGAAATGAAAAACTATGAATTTTCAGCAAAGCGAATAATTAAATCAGTTCTTTGTTTGACAGGTATCATTTTCCTGTTTGCCGGCACCGCAATAGCCGCTTCAACCTACAAGGTGACGGTGGATTGCAACCATACTGCACTGCAAAACACCGACACTGGTGACAGGATCACGGTTACGTTTATGGATGCTGATAGTAATGTCATTGAGGGCGTCTCGAAGGACGGAATTCGAAATTGTATGCAGGGAGATGCCGAGTTTTCCATCAGCACCGACCAAGAGGTCGCCTATGTAGACTTCCGC
>JBFGKW010000083.1:0-11978 GCA_041576495.1 Aridibacter sp.
ATTCCCGTCCGTGTAAGCCTCGACCAGCGGATGTCCACCGCCGCATCGCTCGAGGAATTCGTGGATTAACACGCGCTTATACAGGATATCGATTTGAAAACTCCCAGCATGCAGTTTTTCGCCATCGTATTCAACCTCCGAGGGGTCGATGATCAACGTTGGAAATCCCATCGATTCAAAATAATCGCTCAAAATATGGAATTCGGCTTCGGTGGGAACCCCCTCCCAATCAATTATCGCAATGTTCGGCTTCTGTTTTCTTCCGCCAAATTCTCGGTATGAGGTAAACAATGACTTGAGGAGTTTTTTTTTGGGGCTGCGGCCGCCAGTGTCTATGAGAACCGAGAAACGCCTTAATCAGCGGGATCACCTCCAGGACGTTTTCGAGTTCGGGTTGATCCCCAACGCCCGCCGGCGTCTCGGCATTATATTCCAAAAACTTAAATTCGCTCCCATTAATAAATGTGTCGAGGCGGCTCGAATTACAAATATTCCGATACCCGGGATCGATCCTGACCAGGCGGGCTTCATCGTCCGAAAGATCAAAACGATCTAGAAGCTGCGGATCCTCAAGCGCCGCATACGTCAAACGCTCTGCCGCTTCGGCAATCGTTTCGGCGGCGCGGGCGATCTCATTATAGGACTTTCGCGAAATTAAATGCGGGCGGAGAAACGGACACGTCGGCCGTTCATCATAGATCAATCCGCTATTCCTTTGGATGGCAGTCATCTTCTTAAAAAGTGCCGTGTCGTTTTTATACGCCGAGACAAGCTCTCCATTTAGTTTTTCAATAATCGTGTCAAGATCTTGAGTCATTGCAACAAATAATATGACACTCTTTGGCGAGCGTAAAGAATGGCATCCGGTGACCAACCGAAGCTCAAGCCCTCAAACCGGAATACAAAAAGGCACTCCGCCCACGAAGTGCCTAAAATTAATCCAACAAAAATCGAAAGATACCTACCTTCGATCCTTAAACGCCTCGAAAAACTCCGTGTGGCGGCTCGTCAGCGGGATCTTCCGGCCGTTAATAAACATATGCTCGATCTTCGTACGGACATCAAGCAGGTCACCATCGGTCACAACGATGTTGGCGATTTTGCCGACTTCCAGGGATCCGAATTTATCGTCAACACCCAATATCTGCGCCGGGAAGAGGGTCACACTTTTGAGTGCAGCCTCTTTTGGTAAACCGAAGGCCGCTGCCATTCCCGCCTGATACGGCAATTCACGGACGTTAGCGCCGTTGTCACCCGTCGATATACAAAATTTGAGTTTCGCCTTGAGCATTTTTGAGGGTGCTTCGAAATACTCGTCATAGGGATCATCCGGGGAAGACGGGTTACTGTGAACCCGGTCATAAATTACCGAAATATTGTTCTTCTTGAGGCTGGCAGCTTCTTTCCAGGCTTCACCGCCGCCGTAAATTATCGCCTTGAGCTTTAGATCTTCGACAAATTTGACGACGCCCCGAATATCCCGCGCATTCTGCGCCGTAAAAATTATCGGTTTTTCTCCGCGGGCATAGGGGATCATCGCTTCCAATTTCACGTCGTTGGCCGGATAAGGAAGCGTCTTGTCCTTGGCATAGGCTTCTTTGACCTCTGCGTATCTGATTGCCTCCTGAAACGCCTTTTCGAGTTCTTTGACGCGTTCATCGCGTCGTTTTACCGCCGCGGAAAAATCTATCCGGCGGGGGCCGGTCAGCGGATTAAACCCTGCAAAAGTGCTGATTTGGGGAAAGCTAATGACTAACGAATAATTCGGCACCACCGCCATTTCCTCCTGGGTCGCGCCGTTTAAATTTATGATCGCCGACTGCCCCGAAACCAGGCCTCCGGACGGCATCGAAAGAACGGTCGTAATTCCGTTTACGCGGGTGACGTTGATGTGCGACGTGTGCGGGTTGATGGCCAGAATCGCCTGAGCATTGGGATTGATGTTTCCCGTTTCCGCAACATCGACCGTACCGACCACCGCATTTCCAATCTCAAGCAGCCCCATATTTGTTCCGGCGTCGATCATCCCGGGATACACGCTCAACCCTTTCCCGTTGATTCGCTCGGCGCCGCCCGGAATCGAAACGTTTTCTCCGATTGCGCTAATCTTCCCGTCTTTGACTACGATCGTTCCGTCCATAATCGTCTCGCCCGAAACGGTAACAATTCGTGCGTTGGTGATCGCATAGGTGCCCGGTTTTCCGGTAAGATTTTGCTGCGAACCGCTGTTTTGGGCCGCTACCGTGAGCAGTAAGCAGTGAGCGGTCAGGAGTAAAGCGACGAGTGCAATACAAGACTTCTGAACACCGACCACGGGCCACTTTTTCCGGACCGCCATTTTCCGATATTTATTTTTCATCTTAATTGCCCCCCCCGTTGCCGGCTTCCGTAACCGGCGTTGCGGTCGGCTCTTCGTTTGGATCATCTTTTGTTTCATCTTTCGGCTTTTCTTTCGGCTTTTTCCGCTTATTCGGGGGAAGATTCGCTTCAATTTTTTCGAGCTTTTTGCGTTCTGCCTCAAGAGCCCCGCGGATGGCAATATCTTTTTCCCGGTCAAAGAAAACCTCGCCGTCGACCAATGTCATTTCAGCCTTCGTATACGGGCTGAACGGATGCTCGCTCCAGATTGCGATATCGGCGTCCTTGCCTACTTCAATCGATCCCGTCAACTTATCAACCCCGAGTTGCTTAGCGGGGTTTAGGGTGACCATCTTAAGCGCTTCTTCTTCGGGGACCCCGCCGTATTTCATCGTCTTTCCGGCGTCCAGATTAAGCCGCCTGATTCGCTCGCCCGAATCGGAGTTTATCGAAACCACTACGCCGTTTTTCCAAAGGATATAGGCGTTATACGGAATCGTGTCGTACGCCTCCATTTTGTAGCTCCAATAATCAACGAAGATCGAAACTCCGGTTCCCCGCTTGGCAATCTCAGGGGCGATCTTATAGGCTTCGAGGCCGTGCTGCAGCGTTGCTACGCGGAATCCGAATTCATCGGCAAGCCTCATCAAATTGAGATGTTCGTCCGACCGGTATCCGTGAGCGTGAACAAGCCGTTTCCCCTCCAAAACCTCGACCAGCGGTTCGAGTTCCAAATCCCTTCTTGGCGGTACGCGCATTTTCCCGGCACGGAAGTCCGACCAGCGCCGTTTGTAATCAAGGGCTCGAATAAACGCATCCCGCATCACTTCAAGCGTTCCCATTCGGGTGGCCGGGTACCGTTGCGGCTGGCCGGGCCGGTTTCGTGCACGTTTTACGTTTTCACCCATCGCAAATTTGATTCCCGGAGGCGCTCCCTTAAACACAAAATCCTCAACCGCTCGGCCGTACTTGAATTTGACGACCGTGTTTTGGCCGCCGATCGGGTTTGCGGATCCGTGCATCAAGTTCGCCGCCGTGACACCGCCGGCAAGCGCACGGTAAATTGCTATATCCGTTGTGTCCAAGACGTCACGTGTCCTGACCATCGAGGTCACCGAATATGTCCCTTCGTTTATGGAATCCAGCATGGCATGCGAATGGGCATCGATGATTCCCGGGGTGACGAATTTCCCCGCAGCGTTTATTATCTTCGCATTTCCGGCCGGCAGATTTTTCCCAATCCGCGCGATTTTTCCGCCGCGAATCAAAATGTCCGAATTTTCGAGCGTTCCCTTGGCGGCCGTCATTACGGTCGCGTTTTTAATCAATACGTCCTGTTTGTTCTGCCCGGCTGCAAAACCGGAAAATGCAATAATGATTGAAAGTATCAGAATCAATTTGTATCTCATTTGTTAGCCTCTATAAAAACTGCCGCTTTGGGATCAATTGAGTTAATCCTATGGATTTTTCGTACCGCTAAATACTGCCGGCCCCTGGGGCGTGTCGACGGTTCCCTCAACCCGGTTACCCGTAACCGTCGCGTCAAAAACGACATCGAGATTGGTTCCGCCTACATTTACCGTCGCTGAAAAACTGAAACCTGACGCGGTTGCCTTTCCATTGGATATCGGAGTCGATCCGAACATACTCGAAGCCAGGGTGCCGGTTAACGAACTCCCCTGCTGATTTAGCGTAATTGTTGCCGGAATGGTCTGGCCGGGCGGCTCAATCGTAATTGTCCACGTACCGCCGACCTGTGATATTTTGCCCGATCCGTCTGCGTCACCTCCGGCCGCCGGTTTCTTTTCTTCCTGCTCAAACCATTTCCCGTCGACAAAAACATGCGTGATCTTGCGGTCGTCGGCAAGCAAATCGCCCCTGGTAACGATCAAATTTGCGATCTTCCCTTTTTCGATTGAACCCAGCTGGTCGGAAACCCCGAGTATTTCGGCCGACGTCAGTGTCATCGCCCGGATCGCATCAACCGCAGCCAGACCGTTTTTAGTCGCCTGACCGGCATTTTCAAAAAACTCCTTGAGATTTTTGATTCCGCCGGACTGAAACGCGAATCTGATACCGGCCTGTTTAAGCAATGCCGCGTTTTTTGGTGCCTCCGCGCGGAGCCGTAGAGTCTCAAGCGATTCGGGTTCTGCCTCTTTCGATTCGGGCAGTGTCCGTTTTGGCAGGTTGAGCGAAAGCAATACGGGAACATTGGCGGCTTTCAGCCGGTCAACAACCTTATAAGACTCCTGTGCCCCGGCAATTACCGCTTTGAGGTTGAATTCTTTACTCAAATCCAATGCGCGGATAATTTCGCGTTCGGTATCGACATTAAAGACGATCAACCCCTGTCCGTTGACGATTGGAATCAATGCTTCGAGCGACCGATCACTTTCGGGACGCTTCATCCCTCGGGGATTGTCGGCATATAATTTTTTAATATCGCCGAGCCGTTTTGCATCGAGAAACATCTGTCGAAGCGCCGCAAAAGTACCCATCAGTGAGGCGGGAAAGTTACCCCGCTCGGTCCTGAAGGACACGTGCTGGGCGAACGGCGACCGGACGATCATTGAGGATACCGAATCACCTGCAAGATTGATTACGGCCGATTGGCCCTGAAATATCCCGCTGTCTTCGACCGTCAATGCCGTGGTAAACCCGTTGTTTCTCTGATTCTCAAACTGGGCATCGCCTGCCTTAAGACTCGTTACCGCTGTTTGTTCGGGACGCAGCCATTCGGAGTAATTTGAATTAGACTGCGGCTGATTTCCGGCCCCGGGTTGACCGGCAGGACGCGGCGGAACCTTTTGGATGCCGAGTTCGGTGTTTGTATCAATAAGGCCGGGATAAACGGTTAATCCTTTACCGTCAAAGACTTTCGCATCAGCCGGGACTTTCACCGCGGCACCGACCGATTCGATCAATCCATCCCGAATTACTACGGTTCCCTGTTCGATCGTTGCGCCGGAAACCGTCACGATCTTTGCGCCGGTAATCGCATAGACATCGGTCTGCGACTTGACGGTTAACCCAAACGAAAGAAATACGAAAATTGCGACAAAACCCCGCAAGCAATGTTTATTCATAACTCATTCAGCGAAATCAAATTGTGGTTGGAACTTAAAATTCTATTTACGGGATTGTAAAACAAATTGTTTCAGAAGGGAATGGAAATCAGCTTAAATCAAATTGATCCGGGGAACTCTCCGAGCAATTAGTGTTTTGAGGTCGCAGCAGTTTTTTCGATCTTGAGCAATTTTATCTTGCGCTCGATGCCCCAACGGTATCCGCTTATCTTCCCGTTTGATGCGACGACACGGTGGCACGGAATGACCAGTGCGACACGGTTTTTTGCGCAGGCGCTTGCGACCGCCCGGACGGCTTTTGGTTTTCCGATCTTTTCTGCGACTTCACTGTAAGACCGGGTCGTGCCGAAAGGAATCTTCCTAAGTGCCTCCCAAACCCGCATTTGAAAGGCTGTCGCCTGGACATCCAGGGGCAAATCGAGATTCGGATTTTTGCCGCCAAGATGCGCAAGAATCGCTTTGACATAGGCTTTGAGTTCTCTTTCGTCTTCAGAAATATCCGCCTTCGGATACTCATTGATCAAATCTGCGACCAGTTTCTTATCTTGATCTGCAAACTTAACTCCGCAAAGGCCCTTATCGGTTCGGGCAACCAGGAGCCGCCCTAGTTCGCAGCCCGTCAGCGCGTATTTTATTTTCATTCCTTCCCCGCCCTTGCGGTAAACCGCCGGCGTCATTCCGAGTTTTTCCGAAGCGTTTTCATAGAGCCGGCTGCTTGATCCGAATCCGGCTTCATAAATTGATTCGGTCACATCGCGCCCCTTTTTTACTTCGTGTTTAAACTTTTCGAGCCGTTTCTGCTCGCCATATTTTTTTGGCGAAATACCGATGATACTTTTAAACGTACGCTGCAGGTGCGACGAACTGAGATTCAGCCGCTTCCCCAGATATTCAAGGGAAAAGTCTTCTTCGGTTTCAATCAACTCGCAGGCCCTAATCATCTTTCGGACTTGTTCATCGACCGCTTCAATCTGCTTCGGCCGGCAGCGCAAACAGGCGCGAAACCCCTCATTTTCGGCCGTTCGGGGTGAATCGACGAAGAACACATTGCTTCTCTTGGGAAGCCTCGCCGGGCAAGACGGCCTGCAAAATATCTTTGTCGAGGTCACACACGTAAAAAACACGCCGTCGAATCTTTTATCGTTCTGTTTAACCGCCTGCCAAAAAATATCTTCATACATATTTCCAAACCTCAATTAACACTTAACATCGACTTGACCATTGATCACCGTTCACCGGCCACCGCTTACTGCTCAGCGCGCACTGCGCACTGCTCAATACTCACTGCTTAACGCCCGCTGCTCACCGCGAGCTGCTCACTCTTCCACTTTCTTATACTCCGCGGGTTAAATCTATCCGAAAATTGCGGTAGAATTTAGAAATAGTGATTGAAACGCACAATGCGATAGTTTTATTTGACGGCGTATGCAATTTTTGCAACGATTCGGTCAATTTTATAATCGAGCGCGATTCAACCCGGTATTATAAATTCGCGCCGCTCCAGTCGGAAATCGCCGAAAGATTACTTGAGAAACACCGGATCAGCCGCAGCGAGACCGATTCGATCGTCCTGATTGAAAATGATCGCGCCTATACGCATTCGAGCGCGGCGCTTAAAATCGCCAGAAGGCTCGACGGCGTTTGGTCGGCTTTGTACGGTTTTATAATCGTGCCGAAGCTTATACGAGATTTTTTCTACAGTTTGTTTGCGAAATACCGCTACAAGTTGTTTGGAAAAAAGGAAGCCTGTATGGTCCCGACGCCCGAAGTCCGGGAGCGGTTTTTGTGAGGCCCGAAACCGGCGTAAATTGCCCGAAGCGGGCGTAGCTGGTAATTGGTGATTAGTAAAATTGGCGTCGTAGTCATCTACGGTTTACCGATTACTTACTAGAACTACCTTTCACGTCTGCCCCGGCAAACATTTTAATTATGAAAGCAATATGGAATGGAAAAGTCATCGCCGAGAGCGATGAAACGGAAATCGTCGAGGGAAATCATTACTTTCCGCCCGATTCGATTAATAAGGAATACTTCGAGGAAAGCGAGACGCAATCGGTTTGCCCGTGGAAAGGAACCGCGAGTTATTACAGCTTGACGGTGGATGGCGAAAGAAATGCCGATGCGGCGTGGTTTTATCCCGACCCAAAGGATGCGGCGAGTCAGATCAAAAACCACGTCGCCTTTTGGAAGGGCGTCGAAATCTCGGAATAAAACCCGTCTTTGGATGTTTAGTCTGGAAACCCTCCAATTTAATCAACTTCTTTCGTTAATCGCCGATCGGGCCCAAACCCCGATGGGCCGCCGACGGACGATAGGGGTGCGGCCCCAGACGAGCCGATCTGAGCTCGAACGTGATCTTAGGGCGGTCGTTGAAACACTGGCGCTTGCCGGTGACGATATTTCCTGGACTTTTTCCGACTTGATCGACCCGGACGACGCGATCGCACTTCTAAAAATCCGAAACACTTCCCTTGAACCGACGATTCTGCGGGAGCTGGCAAGGCTCATTTCACAGGCGATGTCGGCAAAAGCGGCCATCGCCGGTAAAAAGGAAAGCGTTCCGACGCTTTGGGAATTAGTCGAGGGCCTGCCAAATGAATTGTCAAAATCCGCCGAAAGGATCAATAAGATTATTTTGCCTAGCGGAGAACTCGACGATTCCGCATCTCCCGAGCTCGCCCGTCTCCGCCGTGAAGTAAACGCCCAGCGGGGTCGTTTGACAAAAACGCTTGAAAGCATCATCCATTCGACCGCAAGCGCCGTACAGGACGAGATCGTAACGGTCAGGAATGGGCGGTTTGTGATTCCGGTAAAATCGAATTTCACCGGAAAAATCAAAGGAGTCGCCCACGGTACTTCGTCTTCGGGTGCGACCGTCTTTATCGAACCGCTTGATTCGATCGAGGCGAATAACGAACTCCAAAAACTCAAAGCAAAGGAAGAAAACGAAATTTCGCGAATTTTGTTTTCGCTGGCAGATAATCTCCGCCAGAATCTGCCTTCGATCCAGATGGCGGTTGAAGCTGTATCCGCGCTCGATTTTATAAAGGCCAAGGTCGAATTCGCCAAATCGTTTCAGGCCGTTGTCCCGACAATCGCCGAAGATGAAACTTTAGATCTGGTTGATGCACGGCATCCGCTCCTCGAAGAAACGCTGCGGGAGGGGGCAAGCAATAAGGCAAATAGTAAAAGGAAAAAAAACGGGGCAGCCACCGATGATTCTGACGGGATTGTTCCGGTGAGCTTTTCGATTTCGGCCAAAAACCCCGTAATGATTATCTCCGGGGCCAACGCCGGCGGAAAAACGGTAGTCCTCAAGACGGCGGGCCTGCTTTCCCTGATGGCGATAAGCGGTTTGCCGGTCCCGGCAATTACTGCGAAGGTACCATTCTACGCCTCGGTTCTGGCAGATATCGGGGATCACCAATCGATTGCTGCAAATCTCTCAACGTTTTCATCGCACGTTTCGAACATCGCCGAAATGATGAGGGAAATCCGAACTCCCGCGTTAGTCCTGCTCGATGAAGTCGGAACCGGTACCGATCCCGACGAAGGCTCGGCGCTGGGAGTTGCGATCGTCGACCATTTTCGCCGAAATGGCGCCCAGGTCATCGCTTCAACCCATTACAAGGGCCTGAAAATATATGCGGCCAATGATGAAGATGTAATCAACGCCTCGGTCGAATTTAACGAAAAAACGCTCGAACCGACCTATCGTCTGCTGACCGGAATCGCCGGTGCGTCATCGGGCCTTGAAATTGCCCGTCGGTTTGGCATTCGCGGCGATGTCATCGAAAAGGCGAGGGAAAATCTGGATGCTTCGTCGCAGGAAACCGAGAATTACCTCCACAAACTTCAGGATGAGACACGCCAGGCAACCGATCTTCGTATTGCTCTGGAAGAAGAGCGGAAGGCGACTGCCGCAAAATATGCATCGCTCGACGTGAGTTTTCGAAAGAAAGAAAAGCGGCGCCAGAGGGAGTTTGAATCGGAATTGGCTGAAACACTTGAGAGTTTTGACCGAAAATCGAGGGCATTTTTAAAATCGGTTGAGGATAAGAAACTCCGCAAAAAACTCGAGAGTGAACTTCTGGCCAGTAAAGCCGAACTCAAGAGACAGGCCTTTAAGGCAAAGGCTTCCGGCGGGGCCGCCGATTCGGCCAAAAAAAGGGGTGCGGCGGATTTTCAGGCTGCTGCTGATCTCCCGTTGGAGGCGGGTTCCCGGGTCCTCCTCACCCGTTTTGGCACCGTGGGGAAGGTCGAAAAGATCGACGGCGAAAATGCCGAAGTAACCGTCGGGTCGATTCGCATGAAGCAGAAACTTGACGATCTGCAGGTAGTCGCGGAAAACCCGAAGACCAAAGAGAATCGTCTTGAGAAACTTCAAAAATCGGCAAAACAGTCAGACATTGACCTCGAGATAGCAGAGGCTCAATCCGAATTGAACCTGATCGGCCAAACGACGCTTGAGGCCGAAACCGAAGTCGATAAATTTCTTGACAATTCTTATGTGTCAAAGCTTCATAAGGTGCGGATCATCCACGGGTTTGGAACCGGGGCGCTGAAGAACTCGGTTCATCAGCTTCTAAAGGGGCATCCCCACGTTGCTTCATTCGGTTTTGCGCCCCAAAACGAAGGCGGAAACGGCGCCACGATAGTGGAATTAAAGCAGTGATGAAATGTTGCCCGCGTTCCGCGCTGATATAAAACCGCCCGACCGCCGGGTTAACTTTTGGTTAAATCCAGGCGTTAGCTGTAGAATCTAGCTCGCGATGAATAAAAAGAAGCTTGGTATAGCCGTTGTCGGACTCGGCGGCGCTGTCGGAACAACGATCGTGGCCGGAATAAATCTGTTCAAAAAAGGTTTGATCGGCCGCGACGGCCTTCCTCTGGCGGGACTTCCCAGTAAATCTCGCGATGGTTTGGCAGGCTATAAAGACATCATCTGCAGTGGATGGGATCTCAATTCGGACAATCTGGCCGACGCGGCGGCAGAGCATGACGTTTTAAGCAACAAACAGTATCTTGAGGTGGAGAAAGACCTGTCCGGAATTACGCCGTGGCCGGCAATCGGCAATAAGAAGTTTCTCGCGAATATAAAAGGCGATAATCGGCTCACAACCCAACCCTTACGCACGGCGGTAGAACAAATCCGGGGCGATCTTGCGCGGTTCCGCGGTTTGTCCGAAAACACCGTCGTTATCAATCTTGCCTCGACCGAAAGGCTCAGCGACGAAGACAACCCGGTTTTTGGTTCGCTTTCCGCGTTTGACACTGCGCTTGACAAAAATTCGGCTGATATCTCACCGGCGATGCTTTATGCCTATGCTTCGATTTCGGAAGGGGTTCCTTACGGAAACTTTACACCGTCGGTCGCAGCTGAGATTCCGGCGTTAATCGAGTTTGCCGAGAATAAATCGGTGCCGATTGCCGGTAAAGACGGTAAAACCGGGCAGACATTTATTAAGACCGTTCTGGCGCCGGCGCTCAAATCCCGGGCCTTACGCGTGGACGGCTGGTATTCAACGAATCTCCTGGGGAACCGCGACGGGCTTGCGCTTTCAAACGAAGATTCGCTCGCCTCCAAAATAAAAACAAAACAGTCAGTTTTACGAAACATTCTCGGTTACGAGGTTGAGGACCATATCGTCGACATCCGTTTTTACCGCCCGCGGGGAGACAACAAAGAAGCATGGGATAACATCGATGTGACGGGATTCCTTGGGCAGTCGATGCAGCTCAAGGTGAATTTTCTTTGTAAGGATTCGATCCTCGCGGCCCCGTTGGCAATTGAGATTGCGCGCTGCCTGGATCTGGCGAAAAGACGCGGGGAATCGGGGATTCAGGAGCAGTTATCCGTTTTTTTTAAGCTTCCGATGACAAAGAGCACCCCTGAACACGCCTTTCACCGGCAGGAAGCGATGCTCTTCAAATGGCTCGGAGAGTAAGTAGCGAGCGGTTACCGACAAGCGATTTTCGCGCCAAGCGCTCATTGCAACCGGGACGGTCGCGCTCCAGTCGTGCAGAAACCCGCACGTCGTGTGCGTCATCATCTGGTAACGAGGTTTGCCCGACAAGCGCCCATTGCAGCCGGGGCGTTTGCGCTTCAGTCGCTCATTGCAACCGGGACGGTTGCGCTCCAGTCGTGCAGAAACCCGCACGTAGTAAGGGTGTGCGTCATCATCTGATAACGAGGTTTGCGCGCCAAGCGCTCATTGCAACCGGGACGGTTGCGCTCCAGTCGTGCAGATTCCATCACTCTCAAATTAAGTCTGATATCATTCACACACGTGGAACCGCTGGCAAACAAATTGAGACCTGAAACGCTGGCTGACTTTGTCGGTCAAGAGCATCTCGTCGGCCCGAATCGGCCTCTCCGGTTGGCGATTGAGCAGGGCCATATTTTTTCGTTCGTCCTCTGGGGTCCGCCCGGGGTCGGGAAGACAAGTCTCGCACGGATCTATGCAAATGCAATAAATGCCGGTCTCTACGAGCTCTCGGCCGTCACCGCCGGCAAAAACGATATCCGAAAAA
>JBFGKW010000084.1:0-11958 GCA_041576495.1 Aridibacter sp.
AATCACCCCTTCGGAGCATATTTCCCATAACGTACTGTTGGGCCTCCGATAAAAGTGCCGTCGGATCACCCGTTGCCATAAACCTGTAAAATGGAGTCGACTGCCATGCCGCTTCTGTTGCAGAAGCCCTTTCCCGAGCCAACCGCTGCTGTATTCTCGCCGCCGCGACAGCGGGGCTGGCAGAGCCGCCTGGAGAGCTGCTCGACCCCAGCGCGCTGTTTACCTGTCCTGCCAATGCGGAAGCCGCCTGGCCGCCGACTTGTTCAACTACTATAGGCAGGACCGTTCCGCCCAACCTGCTGTTTATTGCTCCCAAGACTTGACCGGACGCCGCATCAAAACCCGCGTTAACTAATTGACCCCTCAAGACATCTGTAAACGTCGAAGCATTACGATTCTCAACCGTCATCATATTTATCGCAGTATTTGCAACTGTCCTGTTTCCGGTGTTAACGATTGAAAATAATATTTGCGCACCCCGCGTCGCCGTAGCCGGCAACACCATTAAGCTGGATTTAAAAGAAAATACACCTGTCGCTATCGCCGCACCGACATTCCCGTTATCCTGATAATTGGCCACGCCCTGAAACACGCTTCCGGCAAGCCTTGCGGCCATCGCAGCGCCTGCGCCCAGCCCCGAGACCGGAATACAGCACATAAATATAGCGGCCGAAGCGTCCCTAGTAAACTGCAACGCGGTAACCGTTCGTTCCGCCATAGTTACTCGATCGGTAATTATGCGATTATTATGACTTTGAACTCTTCTAAACGTCCTACTTTTCTCTTCCTCCTGTCTTGGAATATCCTGATAACGCCCGACCAGTTGCGTGACAACCCGGTCAGGAGCAGTGTAAATATGTTCGGATACGCTTCCTATCTCAATCTGGTGAAGTCTCTCTCTTTCCCTGCGAAACCGAGTCGCATCAAAATTTAATTCCTGCAATCCGTTTTGTTCGACCACGGAAATCGTTTCGTTGTAAGCTTTCGCCTGTGACCACGATCGCAGCATAGTAGAAATCGCGTCCAAATCGGCCCACCAAAGATTGCCCTGTGTATCCTGAAAAAAATCGCTCGACATCAATAGCCCTCCAATACTGCGGCTCGAATCTGAAACGAGAAATCGCTTCATTTCTAGGTTCACAATTTTCCGGTCTAAAGTTTGTTTAGGAAAATGCGCCGTAAAAACAAGACTTAACATTTCGATGAATTTTGCTTAAGTAATTGGATTTAAGCGCCGATCTGATCTTAAAAGTTGGTTTTATCGTACCAGGCCCACTACCTTTTACTTGAGCAACAGGCCAATTTTCTTCGCATTCTGCGGATCGCCGGGATCTGCAATGACTCCTATTTCCATTCCCGGCTGCACTTGCGGTAGTCGAATCATCGGAACAGTCAATTTTTTCCAAACCTGGTATGGTTGATAGCCGTCAACCGAAATCTCGAGAAGCACTTTTATTTTTGGGTTTTCATTTGTTCTCACACCGGTGTCTTCGAGTTTGAGTATTTTTGCTTTCCCTTGTTTGCCCGTTGCAATTAAATCCTCAATTCTCTTTTTCTTGCGAAGTATCACAATTGCAACGACTACCGGAAAGAGAATTAGAAATCCTCCAATCATAAAAAAGAAATTCTTGAGGCTATAGCCATCACTGGTTAGTTCAGCGGGATCAGTTTGAAGGCCAAAGAAAATAAACGCTATTCCCGCAATAATAAACACTGCAACAAACAAACCAGAAATTCCGATACCTTTGAAACTCATTTAACCCTCCGAAAATGAAGCCTGCAATGGCGGGTAAAGTGATATTGAGGCAAAGGCAAATTAAAGCCCTGCCGTTTCACCTTTATGCGCATCTGTTAACCAATAAAACAAAATGCCGCGAAGCCAATTGAATTTGGGTGGTGCCTATGGTTTTCGTATGACGGCGACTATGTCGTTAGCCGATTCCTTGATCAATTCCAGCAATACTTTATCGTCATTGTTTCGCTTCGCCTTTTCGTCAATGCTCTTTTCAAGGACGGTCTGTCCTTTGGCCGTTGTCATCAGATAATCGAGCACGAATTTATCGCTCTTTTTCACCGTGTAAGTTACATTAGACATCGTATAGCCCGTATTTATTATCGCGGACTGGGCGGCGCTTCGAGCTATTCTCTCACCTGCTCCTCCTCCGTATGGCACCCGCGTCGCGGTCTCATAGGTTGCCGATCGGCCGGTGCTCCGGGCGATGCTTCCAAACAAGCCGCCTCCGCCGCTTTTCTTTTCTTCCTGAACGAGGCTTAAATTCAGGATATAATCACATTCCTTTGACGCGGCCTCTTCCAGGGCCAATGTCGCAAGTTTCGCATCCAAAGCGACGATTTTTATCGTTTCGGAATCCAACAGCGCCGCATAGGTGTTTCGCAGTGCGGCCCCCGGTTCGAACTCTCCTTTTGCGTCCTTGAGTTCGACCGTCGGCATGAGAACGCCGATCCGTATGACCTTGGCACCTTGGTCGACTTCTTTTATATCTCCGGCAACCTGGCCATTTACAAATGCGCTTAACGATATAATCGCAACCGTGACCAAAACAAAAGTTGTAGAAATTTTCTTCATCGCATGTAACTCCTGATATTTGAACTATCTGTAATTTAAGATCGATGCGGCTTCCGGTTTTTGCGAAGCCCCGAAGCAAGTAAAGTTTTTGAACCGCTTATATTCTTCATTACTAACGTGAATTTTGTCAAAATATTTGCCGGTACCGGCGGGAAAAATTAAATCGCCGCCGCGTACACGGCGGCATTCCTGGAACCGAATATGAGTCTCCCTATTTCAACGGTCATAAATGCACACAAAAAGATCCGGCGATCATCAGGATTTCCGGATCATTAATTAAGAATTGGGTTGGACCTATTTTCCAAAATAACCCGCAGCCATTGACGCCAGATCATCCATCGCGCTTCCGTCGCCGTCCTGATCGAGCATTCGCGTCGCAAAATCCATCACGGGATTACCGGAAGACTGCATCTTTTCCTGCTTTCTGGCCAGCAAGTCGGTGACACCTCCTTGATCGAGGCCATTGTTACGCTTCTCTTTGCCAAGATAGCCCATTACGATTGGCGCCAGCGTGATCATAAGCTTTGCGACCTGTCCGCTGTCGAGTCCGGTACTGCCGCTAATTTCCTGAGCCACAGTTCCTTGCTTGTTGCCGAGGATGTGCCCCAAAATCCCTCCCCCGTTTGTCTGCCGTGTTTCCGGCGCATTCCCGCCTAGGAATCCGCCCAGCGATTCCAGGATTCCGCCATCATGATCTTTTTCCAAAGCGCTGTTAAGGCTGGCCGCGCCCTCAGCTGAAGAGGCGTTATTTGCCAGTCCGTTTAAGATAACCGGCAAGGCCAACTCAATCGCCGTATTTGTTGTACTCCGGTCCGCCCCGAGCATGCCGCTGATCTGTCCCACGGCCTCATCCCCGGTTTGTTGGCCGAGTAAGTCATTTAATGAAAACATACATCTATCTCCTTGTCCTTTGTCGTTTTAATCCGAAATGTTTGGGGAATTCAGGAATAATAATATCAGAAAGGCCGGTGAATGTCGCGAGACACCCCGCCCGAGAAATGAACAGGGAAATACAGATCCCTAAATTGGGGACGAAGACTTTGGGGTTGCCTATTCAGGAGCAGATCCCCCTGGCGGCGATCAATGCCTTAAGGAGACGTCCTTCCGAGCTCGGCCCGAAGTGCCGGACTCACGCTTCGATGATTCGGAAGATCCTGCCATACATCCAACGCCCTTGTTTTTAAGGTATAATTGAGTTTTACGATGCTCCACGTATCACCCCCAAAGGAAGATCCCCGCGCCGGACTGATCGTGCCTTCTTCTGCAAATTCGTACCGGCGTGAGTGCTGTGCATTGGCTGCATGAATCCAATATGCCGTATGTACATCCATTTGACCGTTTATACGAAATTCTTCCCGGCAAGATGGATGGCACGTCGGTTGGACCACCCTGATCCATTCGGCAATGAGTATCTTTACCAGATCTACGTCCGTACTCGCATTCATACACGATCGTGCATCGCCGACGTGATTTGAAACGTTCCATATATACGACATGCCGTTATAAGGCGTCGTCAAATTAAGTTTATATGCCATTGGGTTTCATTCTCCACTCGTTTGTTGCTATCTTCGTCTATTGACCTATGCGCTTGCGATAATTCAGATTTTCCTCGCACGTCCTTTTCAAATTTTGGGTCGGTGCTTGAAGTATTTTCTTAAAAAGTTCGAAACCTTCTATTTACGTGACGCATCATTTTTTGCATTTTTGCATGAAGAGACTATTAAAAAATCTATCCGCCCCGAAGCTGCTGATTCTTCTCCTCTTGCCGTTGTTTGACTCTTCGTGTTTTTTCCGACAATCGACTACAAGACTGCCTCTTGATAAGGCAAAGACGATAGCCGGAATGAACAGGGAATTTGGCGAACCATTCGGGATTGCGGTTCGAAAAAACGAGATTTACGTCTCCGATGGGGAAAAAGGCGTGATCTGGAAAATAGTTAATAATTCAATCCCTCAGAAGTTTGCTTCGGGACTCGATACACCGTCTCAAATCGCGTTTGATAAAGACGGTAATCTGATCATCGCGGACACCGGCAGCCATTCGATTAAAAAGGCCGACTTGAACGGATCGGTATCTACAATTGCGGGCGTTGACGGCAAACCGGGCTACCGTGATGGCGGGGCCAAAAGCGCTTTATTTCGGGCGCCGGTCGGAATTGCAGTTTCAGGCGAGATAATCTATGTTGCCGATACCTATAACGACAGGATTCGCGTAATCGAAAATGGCGCGGTTTCGACCCTGGCAGGCAATCGGAAGGGCTTTGCTGACTCCGAGAACGGAATTAAATCCCGATTCGACACGCCCTGCAGTCTTGCAATTTGGTCCGAAGGAAAAATTCTGGTCGCCGATACGGGAAACCGGCGTATCCGCGTTATTGAAGCGGACGGCAAAACCTGGACCCTGACAGGATCCGGGAATGGCCCGCTGATGCGTGACGGACTGTTGTCCGAAGCGAGGTTTGCCCAACCGGCCGCCCTAACCGTTAATGAAAGCGGCGTAATCTATGTATCTGACGAAAACGCAATTCGGGTTATTGGACGACGCGCCTTACCTCTAGTCGAGACCATTTCCCAACGGCAACAGGGTTTTTCAGATGGTAAAACCCCCCTCTCGCGGTTTAATCGTCCGAGCGGACTTGCGGCCGACCGGAAAGAGAACGTATTTATTACAGATTCTTCGAATCAATTGGTGAGGGTGTTGACCGGCAGTCCGGCCGGCGCGGAAGTTTCGCGTTCCGCTTATGACAAAACGCAGGTTAAGGCAAAAGAATTTCGGCAAATTTCGCATCCCCGCTGGCCATTTAATCCGCCGGATAAAAAGCGGGAAATCGCCGGAACGATGGGAGAAATAAGGGGAGAAATCGAAGACGATCAATCTCAAGCCTGGTTTCACAACGGCCTGGATATAGTTGGGGGTTATGGAGAAACTGCGCGGTTTATTCGCAGCGAGAAAGTACTCCAACCTGATGCGGTTCAGAATTTTGACACATCACGTGAGTCGTTGCGAATGCCCACACTCGGCTACATCCATATCAGAATCGGGCGCGACGTAAATGGCAAACCGTATTCCGACCCGCGGTTTCAATTTTCATTTGATAGCGATGGAAGCCCAATTGGTTTGAGAATACCGAGGGGGGTTAAATTTCGTGCCGGGGAGCCGATCGGCTCCTTAAACAAACTGAATCACGTCCACCTTGTCGCGGGCCGGGCCGGCAAAGAAATGAATCCCCTTGATGCCCTGGTCTTTACCGGTGTCAGCGACACAAGGCTGCCGATTATTGAAGATATTTCTTTTTACAATGAAAACTGGGATCAGATTGAAAATGATGGATCTGATGTAGACGTTGATCTTACGCGCAAGGTAAGGCTTGTGGTAACCGCTTATGACCAAATGGACGGCAACGCATCCCGACGGCGGTTAGGACTTTACCGGTTGGGGTATCAGATTCTGGGCGAAGATACTTCGCCGCTCAACGAGTTCAGAAATCCTTTTTGGACCATCAAATTTGATGAGTTAAACAATAACGCAAGCGCAGGATTAGTTTATGCGCCCGGAAGTAAATCCGGGGCAACGGGTAAAACCGTTTTTCGTTATATAGTTACAAATGTTGTATCAGGAAAAGTAAGTCACGAAAATTTCTTGAAACTCGGCAAACTCGATCGCGGAAACTACATCTTAAGGGTTTTCGCGGCAGATTTTTTCGGCAATACCGCATCCAAGGATATTGCTCTTACGATAAATTGAGATTGCCTTTAATTTACAATTGAGGAAGCAATGAAAAAAAATATTTTTAAAGTCGGGGTCCTGACATTTTTAGTCATGACGATCCCTTTGGTTTCAAAAGCCGGTGATTTGACGAACAAACCGTCGAATCCGGTGATACGCGTCACGCCGCCGGCGCCTAAATTCAGTATTGAAGAGAGGCACGAAGAATTGGCGGCCCGCCGAAGACGGGTAGCGGACAAGATGACGGATAACAGTATGCTGATCTTGTTAAGCGCTGAATCAAAACTCTACGCCAACGATGTCGATTATCATTACCGGCAAGAAAACAATCTTTACTACCTGACCGCGTTGAAACAAAACGGTGTCAGCCTGGTAATCGCAAAAATCGGCGGAAAAGTGACTGAACTATTGTTTTTGCCAAATCGAAACCCGCGGTTTGAAACTTGGAACGGGAAAATGTATTCAGAACAGGATGCTATTGACCTTTCCGGAATCAAGACGCTTGTAGATGCGGGTGAATTCACTGCGCTGATCGACTCGTTAAAAAAGAAAAGCCAATTTGTCTCTCAAAAAAGCGCGGTTAAGTTATCGCTGACGCCATCCCGGATTTATGTTTTGAACGGGAACAAGCGGGAGTTTTATAAAGAGAACGAGCTTGCGGAACAACTGGAATCGCAAGTGGATGAAAATGGGGGTAAGCTGACGATTGTAAACGCGATGCCGCTATTTGCGACGTTGCGGCTGGTTAAATCTCCTTATGAAATAAAGTTAATGCGGCATGCGATTGATATTACGACCGAAGCGTTTGGACGCTCGATGGGAATGATCGGAAGGGCAAACTGGGAATATGAAGTTCAGGCTGAAGTGGAATACACTTTCCGGAGAAGAAACGCCGATTTTTGGGGATATCCGTCGATCGTGGGTTGCGGGCCAAACGCTACGACGCTTCATTATGTTGAATCCCAGGGAAAGGTGAACCACGGAGACTTGATGCTGATGGATGTCGGCGCGGAATATGATCATTATACCGCGGATATTACGCGGACGTTTCCGGTCAGCGGTAAGTTCACGAAAGAGCAAGCGGCGATTTATCAAATTGTTTTCGATGCCCAGGAAGCCGCCGCCAGGGAATTAAGACCCGGATCCAGTATCGGAGCTGCCGCCGAAGCAGCGCGGATGGTAATTGTCGAGGGTCTATTCAAGCTTGGGTTGATAACCGATATCAACTCAAATCAGTACAGACTTTGGTACATGCATGGTTGGGGGCATTGGATCGGAATGAATGTTCACGACGTTGGCAATTACGGCACATCCCTGAAAGAAGGGATGATGATGAGCAACGAGCCCGGAATTTATATTCGTGCTGATGCTCTTGATTTTCTCCCTGACACGGACCAAAACCGGGAATTTTTGGCAAAGGTCAGGCCCGCCTTCGAAAAATACAAGAATATCGGGGTCAGAATTGAGGATGATATGCTGATCACGGCCAACGGCGTCGAATGGATGAGCCGGCACCTTCCCAGATCGATTGCGGATGTTGAAGGTTTTATGGAGGCAGCGTCAAAGGAAATGAAATACTATGCCGGCGGCCAAAAACCTGAATCCCGGGGTCCGTCTTTTTTAGATGAACGGTACCGCTCAGCAGGACTTAAGTTCCGGTTGCCACTTCGCACGTATGGAAGTTCAGGAGCTAAATTGCGGCGCAGTCTCACCCATTCCAATTGATAACCGGGATTAAATTGGGGACGGACCTTGAAATGATTGACGTGTTTCGCCGGTCCGGAAATCATTATTCATAACTAAGGGCGTCGACGGCGTCGAGCTTTGCCGCCCGGAGCGCGGGGTAGAGTCCGCCGAGACCGCCTCCGATAAGTCCGACGATCGTCACAATTCCAATCACGAGCCCGCTTAACTCGACTTCAACCGTAGTAATCAACGATAGTACAAATCGGACGATAACCGTCAGAATGATGCCGCAAACGATGCCGAATAAGCTGATCAGCAGGGCTTCCTGAGTGATCGTCCAGGCGATTCCGCGATTAGACATTCCGAGCGACTTCATTATACCGATTTGCCGCGTTCTTTCGGTTACGGTCGTATACATGGTCAGCAGGACTACGAGGGCACTGATCGCAGCGGCTACTCCGATGATCACATTGAGAAAGACGCCGAGCGCCGGAATGGAAGACATATACAATTCCTCGAGATCCTTAGTGAGGATAATCTGGCTGTCGGGGAAGCTCGAATCTATATTCGCAGCCGCGGCCTCAGGGGTGAACCCTTCTTCTGTCTTTATTAAAAATCCGGTCGCCTTGTTCTCGCCGCCGACCAACTGCTGCATCGTGCGAAGCGAGGTCTTTACGCGTGCACCGGCTGCCGGTTCATAAGCGCCAACGATGGTAAATTCGTTTTCCCAGAGTGCCATCTTATCGCCGATCTTAAATTCTTTTTGCCCTTTAAAGCCGGTGTCAATGATTACTTCCCTGGCTCCTTCCCGAAATCTTCGTCCCTCGACCATCTTAATATCGACCACAGTCAGATATTGATCAAAATCTACACCGTCAATCAGCCGTTCTCCGGTTTTACTGTCTTTCGCATCCACCGTTGTTTGACCGATCGGAACAGCTCTTTTTACGCCTTCGACCTGCGTGAGATCTTCTGCCATCGATACGGGAAGCCGAAATGCGGCATTGCCGGTAACGCAGATTGATCCGGAAGGACAAAAGAAAATCTCGGCATTTACATTTGCCTGCCTTTCGGCGCGTCCCCGCATCGAACCGTTGGCCAAACCCACCGTAAAAACGATAAGCAGTACTCCGAGCGCTATCCCGAATACGCTGACCGCCGTCCGCGCGGGTCGGTGTAGAAAATTAGAAAAAACAAGATTATTCATAGATCGTCGCGAATTCTGTAAAAAGTAAATTTTAGCAAGATTTCGGAGACAATTAAATGACGGTTTCAAAAGAAATTTTCGATCTGGCGGTTATTGAGTTTGGGAGGGAAGTTTGTTTTTTGTAATCGCGGTTTGAGAGGTTTGGGCCGTTGTGTGTTTGACCTCAGGATTTTGCCACCCGGCGCTTTCGAGGAGCGAAATGGCATAACCGATCGGGATCGCCATATTTGAGGCGTTGTTTTCGGTAAAAACTCCGAAATTTACTCCGATAACTTTTCCCGATTGACCAAATAACGGGGCACCCGATCCACCTTCCGCGGTCTTTGCGTCATGAACCACCCGCCGCCTGTCGAGATCTGTAATCGCGCCCTGTGTTGTCAACGGCGCGATTTTTCCCGTCTGTGCCAGGTAATTTATCAATGCTTGGCGGGAACTGCCGAATTTCCGATTGATCGATTTTGCTTCAACATCGTCGACCATCGCCAGCAATCTGTCAGGTCCGTTTGGGTAACCCATAGTCACTACTGTTTTTCCGATCGCGACCGAAGCGGAATTCGCTTCCAGGGGCAATACGGGTATATCGGTTGAAAGCGCTTCCGGATTAATGGATGCAACCGCAAGGTCTTCGCTGTATCCTATTTTTCGAATCACCATCGGCAGCGGAACCGGGCGATTCGGGAAATAAATGACGAGTTTTCTGATCCTGGCACGCCCGCTTGATTCACGCATCAGCTGTTTGACGAGGTCATCTTCCGTCCAGGGCTGGAGTACATGCCGGTTGGTGACTATGAATCCGCCGCCGACGTGAAAGCCGGTGCCGATGAAATCGTATTCAACCGGGGACCCGTTTCCGACTGTTGTCAGCCGTGACCGGTCCGGCACTTCGAACATACCTTCTTCACTTTGCTGAGGTTCGTACGGATCCGGTCTAAGCGATTCGGGATCGGGATATCTCAGCACCCGGCCGCTTTGTCGTTCAACCAGGTCATAAACACCGACGATCAGACAGACGCCATTTCCAAAATCGACCCTTAAATTCGGTGCCAGGGAAATGTTCTTGATAATATCTTTGTTACTTTTGTCTAGTTCACCAATCTGGCTGTTGGTCTGTGCGATCTCACTTTCAAGTTTTTTGATTACCCGATTTTGGGTTTCGGCCAATTCCCGGTTTCGCTTCATTTCGAGATAAAAGCCGGTCCCGAGGTAAAAAATCCCGCTGATAATGCCGACCAGCAATACGAGGCCGGTCAACTTCGAAGTCCAACTAATTTCACGTAATAATTCTCTTGAAAACTCACGGAGAAATGCCTTGGCGTCGTTTCGCTTTTCGGTCGACGCGGCCCCGAGTGCGGCTTCTTCGATAAACGGAGCCACGTGTGGATCGCGATTCGTCGTAATCAATGACGACTCCGATGTCAACGAAAAAAAGGAAAACTCGATATTGGTCGACCCAAGTGAAATCCGGTCACCATCGTTTATTCCAACATATCTGCGCAAGGGAATTCCGTTAAATTGCAGGTCGAGGTTTTTGTTGAAATCTATAATCCGGTAGACGTCGTCCTCAAGTTCGATTTCAATCCAAACACCATTGTTCTTTAACTTCGAACTATGAATCTGTAATTCGCTGGATTCGTCTGAGCCGATTCGGATACGTTCTTCTCCGAAAAACTCGGTTCGTTTTTCGTCACCAACGGAAACGTGAATGATTATTCCTGCTGCCATATTCTTCCAAGAGCCCGCCGCTGCGGATTCGCTTTAACCAATATTTTAACACACTTGTGTCAATAAACTCACAGTATCAGAACCATTCTAAGGCTGTTTTCTTGCGGAAAAACTGTATTTCCGGAGCTTGAAATCGATGATTGTTATGATATCGATTTGCATCAAATATAGACGTCATACATCAAAAAATCGATGGCCGGTCGTCAGTCTGATGTGGATGGCGTTGTCCGACCAGGATGCAATAATAATGAAGGCGCCCGAGGATCCGGGCGGGATGTTATTTTAAATTGGTTCGTGGCAGAATAGATGTGATGGGCTTACCGAAAATCATCCGCGATAATGATAAGTTAAGACGACTGGCGCCGGTTATCGACGCGCCTATCAAGCATCACGTATTCGTCTGCGGGGGTAAATCTTGCTCGAAAGTAGGCGCTTCCGAAGTTAAAGCCGCGTTTGTCAAAGAGCTGGAATTACGAAATCTTCGTTACGGCAAAATATCCAAAGGCAGAAACCCAGAAGGCGAGATTATCTTGACGGATTGCGGTTCCGTTGGATTTTGCTCGATCGGGACCGCGGTCCTCGTCTACCCGGACGGCGTTTGGTATGGGCAGGTCTGCCCTGAAGATGTCATCGAAATAATTGAGAGTCACCTGATTCGCGGAGAAGTTGTTAAGCGGCTGGCATTAATAAAAATAAATGAATAATCCCGGGTAAATAAAAGCCGAGGCGGTTCCGGCAAGGTTCAATTTCCCGCTGCTCTCTTTAGGTCATCTCTTATATTGGGATAGATATTCGAATGCTTGAGGCCCTGATGGCGGTTACCGTATGTATCCGGAACGTCCCGGGTCGCGTCACTCGGAATGACCAACGGTACGATACAGCAAATTGCAAGCACCGCAGGCCGCCATGTGACCGGCTTTTCCGTTTCCCGGGGCAATTCTGTCTTGGCTTCATCAACCGACTCGGAGCGCGATATATTAATTGCCAGCAAAATTATACCGGCCAGCAGCATTAAAATATTGAGCGTCT